>JAHEZG010000345.1 GCA_023251195.1 Chitinophagaceae bacterium
CGTGATTGAGCGCAGCAAGGTGGAGCAACTTTAATATTTATCACTACAAATAAATTCTTAGCCACAGATTCACAGATTATTTACTGTGACAATTTTTTATTTTTTCAACAGCAAATAATTTTCACAAAGTATTAGTTCAAACTAATCTGTGAATCTGTGGCTAAGAATTTTCAGGCGCAATTCAGTATTCGCAAAGAATGTTTTTCTTTGACCATAATTTATTTACAGCTCATGCACGCAGGTAAAATTGATATTCACACACACATCATTCCCGAACAGGTTCCGCGGTGGGCTGAGAAATTTGGTTATGGCGGATTCATTCATCTCGAACATCATAAAGACTGTTGCGCGAAGATGATGATTGATGATAAATTTTTTCGCGAGATAGAATCAAATTGCTGGGACCCGAAAGTGCGCATGCACGAATGCGATGAACATAAAGTTGGTGTGCAGGTGCTGAGTACCATTCCGGTGTTGTTTCACTACTGGGCAAAGGCGGAAGATGCAAAAGATACTTCGCGATTTTTTAATGACCACATTGCAACAGTTGTAAATAATTATCCCGACCGCTTTATCGGATTAGGAACTCTGCCGTTACAGTCGCCGGAATTAGCCGTGAAAGAATTAGAGCGGTGTGTAAAAGATTTAAAATTGCCAGGAGTAGAAATCGGTTCGCACATCAACGACTGGAATTTGAATGCGCCGGAATTATTTCCGGTGTATGCAGCCGCAGAAGAATTAGGCGCCGCAATTTTTGTTCATCCGTGGGACATGATGGGAAAAGAAAAAATGCCGAAGTACTGGTTGCCATGGTTAGTAGGAATGCCCGCCGAAACTTCACTCGCCATTTGCAACATGATATTCGGTGGTGTGTTCGAAAAATTTCCGAAACTGCGTGTTGCGTTCGCGCATGGTGGTGGAAGTTTCCCCGCCACATTCGGAAGAATAGAACACGGATTTAATGTGCGACCTGATTTGGTTGCAGTTGATAATACTGTTACACCTCGTAATTATCTCGGAAAATTCTGGCTCGACTCATTGGTACACGATGCTGATATGCTCAACATCATTATTAAAATGATGGGCGACGATAAAGTTTGTCTGGGAACTGATTATCCTTTTCCATTGGGAGAATTAGCTCCGGGAAAATTAATTGAGAGCATGAATTTTTCTGAAGCCGTGAAAGAAAAATTGATTCGGAAGAATGCGTTGAGTTGGTTGGGTATTTAATTTTCATTCCAATCAACAAACCAGCTAAAAAAAATTAGCCTAACAAGTTTTTACGATTTCAAACAATAATTCAGAATAAGCAATCATAATTCAAAATTATTATGTGAATTTTTTACGGCCACAGGTTAATTTCCAAACCTTTCCTTAATAATATTTTCGTAAGCATACATTTCGTCGCGGTATCGCGCGGCTTCCACGAAGTCTAAATCCTTGGCTGCTTTCTCCATTTTTTTTCGGGTGTCGCGAATGGATTTATCAATCTGATCCTTGCTCATGTACATCACCACGGGGTCTGCAACGAGTGAAGTCTGTTCGCTCTCCACATAAGCACCTGCTTCCATCGGTCGTATCTGTAACACTGCACTCTGATCCAGAATTTGTGCGCGTGTTTTTAAAATAGTCATCGGCACAATGTTGTGCTTCAGGTTGTAAGCAACTTGTTTATCGCGTCGGCGGTTGGTTTCGTCAATGGTGCGCTGCATGCTGCCTGTAACAGTGTCGGCATACATAATCACCCGTCCGTTTGCATTGCGCGCTGCGCGACCTGCAATTTGTGTGAGCGAGCGTTGGTTGCGCAGAAATCCTTCTTTGTCGGCATCCATGATTGCCACGAGCGATACTTCGGGTAAATCCAAACCTTCGCGCAAAAGATTGACACCAATGAGCACATCAAAAACACCGAGCCGTAAGTCGCGCAGAATTTCCACGCGCTCCAGTGTTTCGACTTCGGAGTGAATGTAACGGCACTTGATGTTGAGTCGTGTCATGTACTTGCTCAGCTCTTCCGCCATGCGCTTTGTTAATGTTGTAACTAAAGTGCGTTCGCCTTTTTTTGTGGTGTTGTCAATTTCTTCGAGCAAATCATCCACCTGATTTAAACTCGGACGAATATCAATGGATGGTTCGAGCAAACCTGTGGGGCGTACCACCTGTTCCACAAACACACCACCGGTTTGTTCCATTTCATAATCAGCAGGAGTGGCGCTCACATAAATTGCCTGCGGAATCATTTTTTCAAACTCGTTGAAATTGAGCGGACGATTATCCATTGCCGATGGCAAACGAAATCCGTACTCCACTAAATTCTGTTTCCTGCTTCTGTCGCCGCCATACATGCCGCGCACTTGTGGAAGTGTGGCGTGACTTTCATCCACCACCAATAAAAAATCTTTCGGAAAATAATCGAGCAAACAAAACGGTCGCTCACCGGGATTGCGCCGGTCGAGAAAACGCGAATAATTTTCGATGCCCGAACAGTAGCCCAACTCCTTAATCATTTCCAGATCGAAAATCACGCGCTCTTTTAATCGCGTGGCTTCCACATCTTTTCCAATTGAGTCGAAGTAATCTGCCTGCCGCTTCATCTCATCCTGTATGTCCGCCATTATTTCGTTGAACTGTTCGCGCGGCGCCATGTACATGTTTGCCGGAAAGATGGCAGCGTGTTCCGTGGTTCCGATTTTTTTTCCGGTCTCGACATCGAAAGTTGAAATCTCTTCAATCGTATCTCCGAAAAAAGAAAAACGGTAAGCATAATCGGCGTACGGAAGAAACACATCCACAGTATCACCCTGCACCCGGAAATTTCCACGCTTGAATTCGCCGGTCGTGCGCGAGTATAAACTGTTCACCAGCTTGTGCAGAAAACCATTGCGCCCCATCACTTCATTCACCTGCACACGAATAATATTTTTATGGTACTCCGTCGGATTTCCGATTCCGTAAATGCACGATACCGATGCCACCACTATAATATCGCGGCGACCGCTCATCAGCGAAGTGGTAGTTTTCAATCGCAGCTTTTCCACTTCGGCATTTACCTGCAAATCTTTTTCAATATACAAACCCGATGAAGGAATGTATGCCTCCGGCTGGTAGTAATCGTAGTACGAAACAAAATATTCTACTGCATTCTCCGGAAAAAATTGTTTGAACTCGCCATACAACTGCGCCACTAATGTTTTGTTGTGACTCAGAATTAAAGTCGGGCGATTCAGTTTTTCAATCACATTGGCAATCGTAAAAGTTTTTCCTGAACCTGTTACACCCAGCAGCACCTGCGCGTGGTCGCCGGCTGTTACACCCTGCACTAATTGTTCAATGGCTTCGGGCTGGTCGCCGGTGGGTTTAAAAGGAGAAACGATTTTGAAATTCATGAAGCGTGTAAAGTAAATGCAAATACAATTTGTTGCTGCACATTAGGGCAAGCCCCCAAGCATTGATTACAATGCAAGGGGTCGGGCTTTCCCTTTCAATCTTTTTTTGAGCGAAGCGGTGTTATTCTGAGTTTATCGAAGAAACAAAAAAAGGATTTACAGTACAATCCCTCTTGCGAGCAACTCCGCTTTAATTCTGTTCAACTTTATTAAAACTCCGCCCAATCTTTAAAGTTAGCTTTCTCATATTACTCTACCCTAACTTATTGTCCAACTTTTAGGGAGTATTGCACTTTTCTAATTGCCATAACTTTTCTTTATCATCTATAATATACATTACTAAGTTCTTTTTTATGCTCATGCTTAATGAATCAAGTTGTTTATCATTCAATTTAATATTTCTAACAGTCCATTGAAGTGTATAAAATGATTTTTTCTGTTCGTCATAAAAAACAAATGGTTGCGTCCCTCCGATACTATTTATGGAATCATTACTCCAATTAAAATAAATTTTTTTGAATCGCTTTTCTTTTAAACAATTTGTTAAACCATCATTATAAATTAAAAAATCACA
>JAHEZG010000047.1 GCA_023251195.1 Chitinophagaceae bacterium
GAACTCACCTGCAAAATGCTTTCGTTCGGTTTAACCGAAAAGGGATTTGAAGTAATGTCTGCTTCGCAATGCCTCGAAGCATTTGTCTCCATCAAAGATTTCAAACCGGATTTGTTAGTCATGGACATACTGATGCCCGGATTATCAGGATTGGAAATTTTAAATCTCATTCGCTCCGACCAGATTGGCGGAAACATTCCGGTGATTTTAATTTCTCAATTAGACACGCCAGCAGTGATTGAAACCGCAGAACAGTTAGGTGCAAACGGATATTTAATCAAACCATTTGAAACTGTTACACTGCTTGAGAAAATGAAAACCATTCCGGGTTTCAGCGCTTAATTAATTTTTATTGACTGCAATTTCGATTGAACGAATTATGCAGGTAACTTTGAACTATGGCGAAACAAAAAGAAACGACATCTGATTTTACTGTTTTTGTTTTAGACGACGATAACTGGTATCGCGATTTGCTCGCGTATGTGGTGACTATCAATCCTGAATTTGCGGTGAAGAAATTCAGCACCGGAAAAGAATTGTTGCAATCACTACATGAGAAACCGAATGTGATTACACTAGATTATATGTTGCCGGATACGAATGGAGAAAGTGTGTTGCGGCATATAAAAGATTTTAATCCTGATATTGAAGTCATCGTAATCAGTGAGCAGGAAAAAATTGATACTGCAATGGAGTTATTGAAACTCGGTGCTTATGATTACATAGTTAAAACTCCTGACATCCGCGATAAATTATTGAACCTGCTGAACAACATTCGCAAGAATCAGCAACTGAAATCGCGCATTGATGTTTTGGAAAAAGAAGTTGAAACAAAGTACAGTTACAGCAATTTTCTGATTGGGAAAAGCGAATCACTGGAAAATACTTTTTCATTGATTCGCAAAGCTGCGGAAACAAATATCACTGTCAGCATCACCGGGGAAACCGGAACAGGAAAAGAATTAGTGGCGAAAGCGATTCACTTTAATTCGAAAAGAAAAGAAAAACCATTCATTGCCGTGAACATGGCTGCCATTCCGAAAGACCTTGCAGAGAGCGAACTCTTCGGTCACGAGAAAGGCGCATTCACCGGGGCAGCACAGGCGCGTATTGGAAAATTCGAAGAAGCCCATGGTGGAACATTGCTGTTCGATGAAATCGGTGAAATGGATTTAACACTGCAAACAAAATTACTGCGGGTGTTACAGGAGAAAGAAGTTACTCGTGTCGGTTCAAACAAATTAATAAAAGTGGATTGCAGAATCATTGCCTGCACCCACAAAGATTTATATGAAGAGGTAAAACAAAATCGCTTTCGTGAAGATTTATATTATCGCCTGCTTGGTTTACAGATTCAACTTTCACCTTTGCGTGAACGCGGAAACGATGTGTTGATTCTCGCCAAACATTTTATGGAACAATTCTGCAAGGAAAATAAAATGGCGCTCAAAACATTTACACCCGAAGCGCAACAAAAATTATTGCGGCATTCCTACCCCGGAAATATTCGCGAACTGAAATCAATAACTGAGTTGGCTGTTTCCATCAGCAACAACAATCACATTGGTGAGTATGATATTATTATTTCAGGTAGAAAAGATTTTGGAATTGAATTATTAAGCGGTGAACTGACGATGAAAGAATATGAAATGAAAATTGTTAAGCACCTACTCTCTAAATACAACGACAACATTCAGTTGGTGGCTGATAAATTAGGAATTGGTAAGTCAACCATTTACAATATGCTGAAAGAAAAAAAGGCGGAAGAATAATTCACTTACCAGTTTTTTGTACTCTTCTTTTTATTCGTTTTGTATTGGTCTTGCTTAACACCGTTCAGTGTGTTTGACTCAGCTTGTGAAAGAGATTTTAAGAGTTTATCCAAATCTTCCTTCGACATGTTTTTATTTTCCGGTTCACTTTTTTTCTTTTCGTTTTTTGATGGCGCTGAATCAGGAGTTGGTGATTCATCTTCTTTTTTATTTCGACCATTTAATTTTGAAATTGCGTAAGAGAGATTATATCGCGCATCTTCATCCTGCGGATTTAGTTTCAATGCATTTTTAAAAGCAGTGATGCTGTTCGGCAAATCATTCTTAGTTAAATAACAATTGCCGATATTAAAAAATGACAGCGCCTTCAATTCATTGGATGTTGAAACAGAAATAAATTCCTGATATTTTTTTATTGCTTCATCATATTTCTTCAACTGATAAAAAGTATTTCCCGAATTATAAATCGCTTGTGTGAACTGATTTGTTTTATCACTCGCAGTTGCATTCTTAAAATATTGCAGCGCACCGTTGTAATCCTTCTGGTAAAAAGATTGATTTCCTTTTTCAATCCATGCATCCGGATTTTGTGCGAAAGAATTTTCACAGGAAATAAATAACAAGGCGGACAGTAAGAAAATATTTTTCATGTCGCTTTCTGTTTTTGTTTAAATGAAAATAGTTTTTGCTTTTTACTGCTGTTTAAAAAATCAATAACTAGAATTATAAACGCACCCAACAGAAAAATCTGAAACCTTGATTCGTACTCGGTAAATAGTTTTTCATCGTAATAATTTTTCTTTACTGCATCTAATCTGTTAGCAATTGCTTTTAGTGATTTATTTATTTCAATTGTTGGATGAACATAAATTCCATTTGTTGCTGTTGCAATCTGTTTCAGTGTTTCTTCATTCAATTTTGTAAGAACCACTTCGCCTTTCTCGTCTCTCAACAATGGAAATTCATTCCCTGCATTTTTGATTGGAATGTTCGAACCTTGTTCGGTACCAATGCCAACGGTGCAAATCATAATGTGCTCATCAGATGCTGTGCGTAGTGCATCTGCTAAATCAGGTTCAAAATCCTCACCATCTGAAAGAAGTAAAATTGCTTTGTAATGATTTTGATTTTCGGGTAACGCATTTATTGCCGATGTAATTGCCAATCCTAAATCAGAACCTTGTTCGGGTGAATTTTTTTCTGAGGCATCGGCAATCAGCATTTGCGCTGCCGCATGGTCGGGTGTCAATGGCAATTGCAGAAACGGCGCTCCGGCAAAAGTGATAATGGCAATCCGGTCATCCGGAAAATGATTGATGATGTTTGCAGCAAATTGCTTTGCAATGGTTAACCGGTCGGGCTTTACATCATTGGCAAGCATAGAGTTTGAAATATCAAGAACAATAGCAAGGTCAATACCTGCGTGATTTATTTTTTTACCTGCACTTCCCCATTGAAAATTTGCATATCCAAGCACAATGAGTAAAAGAGAAAATGAAACCAGGATAAACTTCAGCAGGTGTTTTGTTTTTGAATATTCAGGAAAAAGTTTTGTTACAATTTCTTCGTCACCGATTTTTTTGACAGCACTTTTTCTCCATCGCTGATACCATAAAAATGCTGCGACTGCTACTACAACCAGCAGCAGCAAAGACAGATGAAATGGATATTCAAAGCGGAACATATCAGGGAAAAGTTTTTAGGAATGAATACCGCAAAACAATTTCAAGGGCTAATGCAATTACCGCAATCAATGCGAAAAGAAAAAAGTGTTCCTCATTCCGCTGAAAGACTGTTACATCTGCGCGTGTTTTTTCAAGACGGTTTATTTCATCGTAAACAGTTGCTAATCCTTTTTCATTATCTGCTCGATAATATTTTCCTCCGGTTTGATTTGCAATTTGTTTTAACAATGCTTCTCCTCCGGTTGAGAAAGTGCTGATAACACTATCCTGCTCCGACATGTTTTTTACTGATGGAATCTGAATGCCAACAGCATAAACTCTAATGCCTGAAGCAACTGCCATTTGCCCGGCTGTTACAGGTTTAATTTTTCCCATGTTGTTTTCGCCATCCGTAACCAGAATAATTGTTTTTGATTTTCCTTTTGTGTTACGCAAATGATTTACGGCTGTGCCCAATCCCATTCCGATTGCAGTACCGTTCGCGATGTCACTGATTTTTATTCCTGTCAGAATTTTCTGTAACACTGCATGGTCAATGGTAATGGGGCAGGCAGTGTAAGCAGCAGAAGCAAAAAGCACCAAGCCAATTCTGTCGTTCGGTCTTTTTGAAATGAAAGAATCGGCAACTGTTTTTGCGACTTCCAATCTGTTCGGTTTAAAATCGCGCTGCATCATGCTGCCGCTTACATCCAGTACAATCATGATATCAATGCCTTCAGAATTTACAGTCTTGATTTGAAAATTTTGTTGCGGTCGTGCTAATGCAAGAATTAAAAAAGTCAGCGCAACCATTCGCAACACAAATAATAAATGTTGCAAGGTGGTTAGTGAAAAAAAACTTTCGCGCTGTAACACAAACGAAGTGGAAAGTCGTATGGTTGGCAATTGTTTTTTATGATTGAAGATATACCATGCCGCTAACAGCGGAATTAAATTCAGCAGAAACAGGAATTTTATATCTGTGAATTCATATTGCATTGTTCGATGCGTCCTTTTCCTGCGTTTGTGTTTTGGTTACAAATTCCATAGCAGTATTCATGGCATTTTTATTTTCATCAGCCGATGGATTCACCTTCGCAAATTTTACCAAGTCAGCTAACTGAAAATCTCTTGCGAGTCGCTCGAGAACATTCGGCTCTTTAATTTTTTCTTTTAAGTACAGAATGATTTTATCGGTAGTGTATTCAAATGCGGCGACATCAAATTTTGATTCAATGTATTCACGAAGAATCAGAGTGAGTTTTACATAATATAATTCAGCATTTGTCTGTTGCAGATTTTCTTTTTCTAATTGTTTTAATTTTTCGAGAGTAGTTGATGCAGATACTTTAATGACAGTTGCTTTAATAACATTCCGTTTTCTTCTTCTGAAAAAATAAAATGCAGTGGCACTTATCAGAATAATATTTCCAATGATGATAAAGATTAAACGCGATTGATTTTTTTTCTGTTCTGTTGTTACAATCAGGTTGGGTTTTATTCCTTTAAATGCTTTTAATGTATCAACCCGAACAGTTGAAATTTGAACCATCAATGCATTACTTGAAACTGAATTCACTTTATGATTTTCATCTTCATAAAAAAAATTGAACGATGGAATTAATAAAGCACCGGTATCGAAAGTGGTAATAGTGAGTGTTCTGTTCTCGGTTAAAAAAGAGTTTTGTTTAATCGTATCAATTTTTGTCTCAGCCAGTTTTTGAAAATTTTCAGAGAGCGAATCCGGCTGGCTCCAGCGAATGGCTGTATTATATGGATGCGCAATTGAAATATGAACCACAATCCAATCACCGATCCGGTAGCCGGTAGAATCAACCACTGCATCTACTTTTATTTTTTGCGCATAACTCTTCGACGAGTTCAGTGTGACGATTGCCACGCACAGAAAAAGCAATGAATAATAAATGAATAAAAATTTCTGTTTCATTTTTCTCTCCGGTCAACTGATTATTTCTGCTTTACACGCTTTTCAAACAATGCCATTAATGATTTCACCGACACACTAAATTTTTTTTCATTAAAAAAGATAACTTAAACCAACACCCATATGCAATTGGTTAAAATGAGAAAATGCTATACCATGACTAATTTCAGCATTAGAATTATTGAGAGAATAGAAATAATAATTAATCAAATAAGCGGCATCAAATTTTAAAAAGAACCTACTTATATTTTCGACATATGTAATAGATGAATTGAATAATAAATGCTTTGTCAAATGGTACTTTAGTTTAAATGTAAAATCAAAAGTTTCAAAATGTAAATCAATCCAAGACTGACTGTATGCTTCTGCTCTTTTGACTTCATAATAATTACCAGAAAGTGTATCTGTAACAGGTATAAGTTTGGTCTTCGAATAATTTTGCCCGTAAATAGTATTGGGTTCAATTTTCATTCCCAGTAGGGTTTCATATTCGAACCGTTGATTAATTTTCCCCACTCGTCCAAATCTTAATCCTAATGCATAAAAATTAACTTTATCAAATATCAACGCATTCGCATGATGGTGAGTTATTAAAGGGGAAAAAGAAGAGTCAAGATTTTCTGAGAAGAGAAGGTAATATTTCATTATCCCATTCTTAAAATAGATTTCTGAAATAAAATGATTTAAACGAACCTCATAACCTGCTTCGTAAGTTTGAGTAATAGGTTGTCTAAACTTAATTGGAAAATATGTACCTGACAGATGTTTCATTTTACCAAACTGGTAAAAGGGTTTATATTGTATATTAAATTCGATTTTTACTTTTTTGCTAAAAGTTGTAAAATTTTCTTTTTGGTCTTGAGCATGAATTAAATTTCCATAGAAAATAAATATTGAAAGACCAGTTAAAACTATTTTTTTCATTAAATTGCTTATTGACAATGTGAAAAATAGGGCGGTATAGTTGAATATTATTAAATAATAAATGAATAAAATTTTCTTTTTCATTTTTCTCTCTGGTCAACTGATTATTTCTGCTTTACACGCTTTTCAAACAATGCCATTAATGATTTCACATAATTATCTTTTGTGCTGATGCTGATGTAATCAGATCCGTTATTTCTAAAAGCAGTGATGAAGTAGTTATAGCTGTCGTAAAATTTTTTTGCATAGGCAGTGCGCACATGAATATCGGAAGTGTTCATCATGAACTGTTTTCCGCTTTCGGTATCAATCACATTTATCATTCCGATGGCAGGAAATTGTTTTTCGCGGTCATCATAAATATGCAACCCGATTACATCATGCTTTCTCGCCGCAATCCGAAACATAGAACCATAACTGCGCGACAGAAAATCGGACAACACAAAAACAATGCTTCGCTTGGTCATTACATTATTTATGAAACGAAATGCATTGTTCAAATCTGTTCCCTTTGACTGCGGAGTAAAATCGAGTAACTCGCGAATAATGCGCAGCGTGTGCGAGCGACCTTTTTTTGCAGGGATAAATTTTTCAATCTTATCAGAAAAAAAAAGCACCGCCACTTTATCGTTATTGTTGATAGCTGAATAAGCAATGAGCGCACTGAGTTCCACAATCAATTCTTCCTTCAGTTGAGTAACAGTGCCGAACGACGATGAACCACTCACATCAATCATTAGCAACACATTCATCTCACGGTCTTCTTCAAAAACTTTTATATAAGGATGGTCGAGCTTGGCTGTTACATTCCAGTCAATCAATCTGGTTTCATCGCCTGGCTGGTATTCGCGCACTTCGCTGAAAGAAATTCCTCGTCCTTTAAATGCGCTTTGGTACTCACCGGCAAACAAGCGACTGCTCAAACCCTTGGTTTTGATTTCTACTTTGCGAACCTTCTTTAATAATTCAGCCGTTTCCATTTTTTATTGTTCTGAAAGTTTTGAAGGTTTTGAAAGTTTAGAATGTTTTCTGACACTCCGTGTCTTTTGTGTTTTGATTTTCGATGTGAATACTCTTGAAACTTTCCTGCCTTCTAACTTTCTCAACTTTTAACTTTCTAACTTTTAAACTACTAAGGCACTGCAACCACCTTCAACACTTCACCAATAATTTCATCGGTAGTAATATTTTCCGCTTCCGCTTCGTAAGTTAAACCAATGCGATGGCGCAACACATCGTGACAAACTTCCAGCACATCTTCGGGCAAAACATATCCACGATGCTTCATAAATGCGAGTGACTTAGCAGCGAGTGCGAGATTGATGCTTCCGCGTGGCGAACTTCCATACAACAATAAATTAGTGAGCTTCGATAATTTATATTTTTCAGGAAAGCGTGTGGCAAAAACTATATCAAGTATGAACTGTTTTATTTTTTTATCTAAGTACACATCACGAATCACTTTGCGTGCATGAATAATCTGCTCAGGAGAAATTACTTTTTTAATCACCGTTTTTTCATTTGAAATATTCTGACTCATCACCATCATTTCATCTTCCTGACTCGGATAAGTGATTATCAGTTTCATCATAAACCTATCCAACTGCGCTTCGGGCAACGGATAAGTTCCTTCCTGCTCAATCGGATTTTGTGTGGCGAGAACAAGAAACGGATCTTCCAGATTATAAGTGGTTTCGCCAATGGTTACTTGTCGTTCCTGCATTGCCTGTAACAGTGCGCTCTGCACTTTTGCCGATGCACGATTTATTTCATCAGCGAGAATAAAATTTGAAAAAATGGGTCCATGCTTAACCGTGTAAACATTATCGCGATGATTAAAAATTAGAGTGCCCAGCAAATCAGAAGGCAGTAAATCGGGAGTGAATTGTACGCGATTAAATTTTACATCCACAGCAGATGCTAGGGATTTTATGGCAAGCGTTTTTGCCAGCCCCGGAACACCTTCCAGTAACACATGCCCATCAGAAAGCACAGCAAGTATCAATCGCTGAATCATGTAATGCTGTCCAACAATGGTTTTATTAATTTCCTGTGTAAGAGTTTCAATGAATTCACTTTCGTGTTTTACACTCTCGTTCAGTTTTTGAATTTCAGAAGTCAGCAATATTTCCATAGTATGAATTTAACGAATTAAAAAACTCTTTTCACCAAACAATTATTGACTGCAAAACTGCAAAGTCTTTAACAAGTTCAACTATAAAAATTTATTTGTAATAATCTCATTATGGTTTTCGCTTCGTATAATTTGAATAAATAAATATTTTTCTCCGCGCCTCCCGACGAATACATCGTGATGTATCATCTGCAGTAATTTGTATTTCATTTTCAATTCATCAAATTATCAAAACGAAGTTTCATGAATTCCATTGAAACAAAAAGTTAAAATGAATAAATCATCAAATCAGTATTCAATGTGTGAATCATGTAACTCTTCCCGCAAATTGTATAACGGCTTTGCCTGCTGATGAAGGCAATTTTGCATCTCAACACTTTCAAAAAAATAATTCAATGCAAAAAATTCTAAGTCTCATTTCCATTCTTGCCATTACTGCAACAATAAACTCCGGTTGTGTATCAGGTAAAAAATACAAAGACTCACAAGCATGGGTCAACAAGCTGCAACGCGACAGTTCACTCGCTCATCAATCACTCACTGACTGTAACACCGAACTGACCGCTTCAAAAAATTTAGCGAAGGACCTCAGCGCACAAAACACATTAACACAACAAGACCTCGACAATCTTTCGGCAAATTCCAAAATGACTATTGCCGACCAGGCAAAACGATTGGCTGATTTGCAAAAAATAATTCAGGGACAAAAAGACATCATGAACAACCTGAAGAAAACAGTTTCTGATGCACTCATTGGTTTTACCCCCGAAGAACTCAGCATCGAAATCAAAAACGGAAACATTTATGTATCGCTGCAGGAAAAATTATTATTCAAATCGGGCAGCGACCTTGTTGACCCGAAAGGAAAAGAAGCATTGCAAAAATTGGCCGCCGTGCTCAACAATAATCCAGATATCAATGTCAATATCGAAGGGCACACCGACAGCATTCCCATCAAAGGAAAATTTGCCGACAACTGGGCACTCAGTGTTTCGCGCGCTACTTCCATCGTTCGCATTCTCACTGTAGAATCAGGTGTTGATCCGCATCGTGTTATTGCATCAGGCAGAGGTGAATACTATCCCATCAATTCAAACTCAACCGACAACGGAAGAGCGCGCAACCGCCGCACTGAAATTATTCTGTCGCCCAACCTTACCGAATTATTTAAACTGCTGAATCAATAATTTGTGAATCAGTGTTCAGCTCGATTTCCAATCATAACTTTTAGATAAATTAAAAAGAACTTGTTCATTCTCTATTGTGAAACTTCAGATAAAATAAAACCACATAGAAACATAGTAATTCAGAGAACAACTATGCTCCTGTGTGGTTTAAAAATTTCAGAAGGTGAACAGTAGAGCCGAAACAAGTTTCAGTAATTTCTTTCAAATAGTGTTCAAATCGATTTGTTCACAGAACCCTGCGGGCAATCGTTG
This sequence comes from Chitinophagaceae bacterium, assembly GCA_023251195.1. GTDB lineage: Bacteria > Bacteroidota > Bacteroidia > Chitinophagales > UBA10324 > UBA10324. The sequence continues at coordinate 9,879 of JAHEZG010000047.1, forward strand.
CCTTCAATAAAAAATTAATTCCTTTTGAATCAATCAGCCCCCAAACAATTTTTATTTTCAAAAAAAACCGACGCAACATTCATCGGCATTTACGATGCATATAAATTCATCGTTCGTTTTTTTAAAGAAGCATTTCAATCGCCCTTCGAGTTTCGCGAAATAATAAAGCAGTGCTACGAAGTCGGCTACCGGTCATTAGCATTAATCACACTCACCGGCTTTGTAACAGGTATTGTTTTCACAAAACAATCGCGCCCATCGCTCCTCGAATTCGGAGCCGCATCGTGGCTGCCATCACTCATCGCCATTGCACTCATCCGCACACTTGCACCATTGGTCACTGCACTCATCGCCGCCGGAAAAGTCGGTTCCAACATCGGCGCCGAACTCGGCTCCATGAAAGTCACCGAGCAGATAGATGCCATGGAAGTATCAGCCATCAACCCGTTCAAATACTTAGTCGTCACCCGCGTAATTGCCACCACACTCATGATTCCGGTGCTCATGTGCTACTGCGCCTTCGTTGGTTTAATGGGTTCGTATCTTAATGTCTATACACACGAAGCCACCAGCTTCATCACTTTTTTCCAGAATGCATTTTCCACCATCACCTTTCTCGATATCGTTTCATCCACAACCAAGTCAATAGTTTTCGGCTTCACCATTGGCATCGTCGGCTGCTACAAAGGATTCAATGCCACGCAAGGCACCAAGGGAGTCGGCATCGCAGCCAATGCATCAGTCGTGCTTTCCATGTTCCTCATCTTCACCGAAGAAATTTTAATTGTACAGATTACTAACTGGATACGATTTTTTTAACATAAAAATGTTTCTGTCACAAAATGTCATCCTGAGCTTGTCGAAGGATTGACGAAGTATTGGGGGTTCTTTTTTTGAATACAAAAAAAGGCGGGCTTTCCGCTGCAAGTCCTCGCGCACCGCTTCAAGGCACGGCTGCTGTGGGCTTTCCGCTGCAATCCCTAACCCTTAGCAACACTAAATCTTAAGCGAAAACTGTTACACTGTAACGCTTGTATGCTTTCAATCAACTCAATCGATGTTATCCAAATCATACAGATTTGATTTACTAACTTCAAAATTAAAATTGAGTTTCATAATTATTTTTTCAACTAATTCTTTGAACCACACTTCTGCAAATGGCGCAACTACAACCGCCTTTATCAAATGATTCAAATCAATTTGAATTCGTTTATGTTCTAAGGATTTTCTGGGGATTCCACCTTTAATTGTATGCGGAATTGGTTGGTCTATATAAAATACTCGTAACTCCTTTTCGTGTTCGAAACTGATTCTTTTATAATTGAATTGATTTAAACTACTTCCTCGCCCTTCAAATATTTTATTCTTTGGCTCATTCATTAATTCATGAAAAGTCATTTTACTCAATTCTCGATATTCAACTTCACCAACAAAAATATCTTCCTTAACCAATTCTATGCTTCTCATTAAATCTTCCACTGTTGACTTTATTGCAATTCCATTTTTAGTAGTTAAAAATATCTTCCACATAGCATCCGATTGATTTTCGTTTATGTGCCAACAATTTAAAAAATAAAACTCTTTTGTAAGTTGTTGTCTTGAGAACATATTCTTATTGTTCTCATAATCTTTTAATCTGAAAATTCCTTCAAACGGGTCGTCAAATTTATCGGCACGACAAAAGAATAATTCATTGCTTACTAATAAGTCAACAAACTTTGTAAAGTCAAGGTATCTCCAAATTGTTAAAGATTTATTTGGAGTATGAAATGAATGATGCTCTTTATACATCTAATAATTTTTCATTTTCAATCAAAAATTTTTTATCCCAACAGCGCTACTGTATTCAGAACACTGCGATTATTCTTCTTTCACAATTATTTTATCCAACGAATTTTAATTTTGAATTAGTTGCCTTGCTATAAGTTTCTAAATTATGCTTAATAAAACCTTCTGGAATTAATTCATCTGATTCAATAATAGCTTTTGCATAATTAAAAAATGTACTTTCTTCTTTCACAATTTTCGGTGAAATACTATTAAAAAAATAAATATCTACATGAGGCAAAATAGAAAATATTCTTTCCGCAGTTTCTCTGTTGTCATAGCAAACACAGAATACTCTTTTTACATCAACTGCCTTTTCTTTTAATTTTTTCAAGAAGGTTTCTTCACCACCCTTCCAACCAATTATAAATATATCATTAACTGTTGTCAGGTTTCTGTCGAGTGATAATTTGTGATTATTTGGCATAACGAAATCATCTTTATCACTATACGGAATAAGTAATTCTGGAAATTTCAATATTCCATATTGGCTATTATCTATTCCATCTTCAACTGAGCCAATTACTGTTACACTTTCTGAACAACAACTTCTTACTTCACCGTAAGAAAGATTTTTCAACGCAAAGTATTTCAGTGGTGCAGCAATATATAATTGTAGTTCGGAAGATGTTTCAATATTAATTTTTCTATACCAATTCGAAGAACCATGTGGTTTATAATACAACAACCGATTGCCTTCATTTGTATAACTATTCAAATCTTTTAATTGAACATTTAATGTCGTTTCAAATGCATTATCAAGAAGCGTATCATAGTTGAAATTGACCATCAAAACTTTTTCATTATTTCTTCTTGAATAGGTGTTAACTAAATCAACAAGTGTTTGATAACAGCTCTCAGGATGGTCAATGAAATCATTAGATAGAGACCTGAATAGATGACCTAAATAATATTGTACGGATAATAATTTAAAGGATGTTTCTGGATGATAATATTCCTTTGTTTTTTTATATTCTGACTCAAAATATTTCTCAAGATTAGTTGCTTTAATTTTCATAGTAGCCCATTGCTTATATAGAACTGGAAATTCTTTGCAATAGTCCTTATAGTGGTCATCAAAAAGTTCTTTTGTTAATGGAAATTTTTTTCTTGCTCCCGCACTTCCACTCATATCAAAATCATAACTTGCTCCGGCTCCGAAAATGAATAATTTGGTTGCAGGTTTATAAGGTGAAATATTTCCAAAATCAGGAAATGATTTTAATTCATCCGGTGAAATTTCTTTTATATCTGCCAATGATTGATAATTGACATAAGGATAAGGTTCATATTGTTTGATGTCTTTTATCACAATCTGCTTTGGCAATAAATAAAATCCATTCTTGTGGGGTGCTATGTCATAAGGATAACCTTCATATTTATCACCATTGTATAAATAAACTCTGATGTGTTTATTATGGAATAATTGTAAATGATTGTGATTTAAAATTTTCATACCTGCATTATAATTTTCTCAAACCCTCAAAAACCCCAACTCATAAACCATCGGCTGCAATTTTTCTGTCAATGATTTATAGGCTTCTTCAAATGCCTTAAAACTCACCGGCGGAAAATCACCACTTGTGTTTCTTGCCTGCAATGCTTTGCGCACCTGATACCAGCCCACATCGGGGCGGTTCAGTTTTAATTCATCACGCACTGTTCGCACATCGGTGTTGGCAAAGTATGCCTTCCATAATTCTTTGCCTTGCTGTAACACTGTTACAGCTTCCGTTGAAAGTGTTTTATCTTTTAAATACTGCACCATAAAATCACTTTCAAATCTGCCGGGTGCATTTACTTCTTCTTCAGTAAATGGTATAAAGTGATTGACTATGCTCCACTTTTTATTATTCCATTCTAAATCATTCGCACTTGCTGTTCTTTGTGTCCGATTAAAAAGCATCCATATCAAACAATCATTTTTAAAATCTTCACTTAAAGGTTTAGTCGGCTGTAAAAATTGGTCTCTGTCATTTAACCATGTTGGTGCTACTAATCTTCGAACAGAAAAAATAATTGCTACTTGCCAAATATTTTCTGCTGTAATATAATATCCATGCCCATCACTGTATATAGAAGAATAAATAACAGTTTGTTGTTCTGCATGTTGAAAATCATTCCCTCCACAATACATATATGCAAGGGCTTTATCAGACCAGGTAGAAACATGAGCTTTTCCAGTGGCAGGAGAAATTCCATTTTTTAATGCAATCACAGAAATTTTATTTGCTTTTGGTCTTTCTATCCAAACATTCAGAAAAGAATTTTTAGGTAAATTATAAAATGACTTTTCGCCAATTGGATTTACATTTTTATCAATAACATCAACTGAAATTTCTACAATCGGATTTTTAATTATTGCATTTTGATTTGTTTGCCAAACCAAAAAGCCGATGGGAAATTTTCCTGTCAAACCTTCAAAGGCTTTATTATGAACTACAAACCCTCCTAAATAATCTGCATTCCATTTCTGTCTGAATTTCTCGAAGTTAGATGCGTTAACATATTTCAATGTGCTAAACATTGCTACAGTTGCCGTTGGAATTTCCTTTGCTATACGAGCAAGAAATTGGGTGAACAATTCATTGCTTGCTTTACCATAATCATTCATTGATGTAGCTGCAATTTTTGTTTTTGCTACACCGCCTTTATTTTCTGCATCAACACCTTTCGCAATGTTTTCAAAATTTGTTGCTTCCGCATACGGCGGATTCATCAACACCAAAATCTTTTTTCCTTTTGCAATGGCATCGCGCAAACTCTGCGGAATTTTATTAGTGAGTGTGTAATCTATTTTTCCATCGTCAGTAATATCGTCGTTCAGATAATCGTATTGAAACCGCTGTGCCGCCACGCAGGTTTTAGTTGCTTTCATTACATCCACATCAGCCACATCAAGCGTGCTCATATAAATATTGCGCGGGTTGCTGTGCTTCACTTCTAAGTTGCCCACGCCGCAACACATATCCCACACGATGTAATCTTTCTGCCAGTTGTTGCCGAGTGTTTCGGTTAGTTTGTCGTATGCTTTGTCCACCACATTCAGCGGTGTATAAAATGCACCTTTAAAACTGCGCTCGTCGAGCGGTATTAAACTATCGCGCCGCTCCAATAAATAATCTCTGTATTCTGTTTTTGGTGGTCGGTGATATATACTCCAGAAATGCCGGTAGCCCTCCTTGTTACCTAACTCATAATTTTTTCCTCCCAAACTAAAAACAGGTGAAGTGCCCTTGTGTAACAGTTGTGCGGTCAGGTTATCATGTGTTGTATTTGTTCCATCACTCATAATGTCGGCAAAAAATAAAAGCGCATAATCTCCTTCTGCAACTCCGCCAATTTCTTTACCAATCATGGTCACCCATTTATCAAACACCTGCTTCAAGTTATCAGGAGTTATTTGTGTGCGTATGATGTCGCCTTTTGCAATCGCATTTTTTATAGTGCTGATAAACTCTTCTTCATGAGTTTCAATTTTATACGAAACAATGTAAGTGCCGATGTAAGAAGATATGGCATCAATTGCCTCCTGAGAAGGTTTTTCGCTTGCGCGTTTTCCCCAAACAATAGTTTTCTTTTCTAAGAATGGAATCACATCAGCGGTTTTCATAATCGCTGCTTTTCGGGTATCGATCACACATAAAAATGGTGGAGTATATTCTCCTTTATTCAATGCTTGCTGCACATAGTGTAACAGTTGCGTGAACATTTCATAAGTTGAAACCTTGTAACCATTTTTTGCTTCAAACCATATTTCTTTTGTTTGAATGTCATACAGGTTTTTTTGATAGTCTTTTAAACCAAGCGCTTTTATATAAGCATCCTTAACATCTTCTTCGCTTGTGGCTTGTTGCAGATTTTCGTACAGAGACATACAGGTATAAAAAAAATTATTGTGGGTGCAAAATACATTTTTTGAAATATTATTTGTCTCAGCTAACTTCCACTCTCCCCCAAGTCCCCATTGCCCTCCATCATTCACAAACAAAAATCCCCCTCACCAATTTTTTTCTATCACGCCATTATTCTCAGCAAACAACAAACCCGCGCGACTGTCCCCTCGCCTTGTAATCAAGGAGAGGGATAGGGTGAGGATGAGCGATGCCTGTTTCTGCGGGCGGAGCCATTCGCTGAAACGCTTTT
>JAHEZG010000346.1 GCA_023251195.1 Chitinophagaceae bacterium
GTATTTTGGTTAAATGCTCTTTATTATTCTACACCACTATAACCATCCAATACAACAAGCGCATAAAATGCAAATCAATATACATTCATTTATCATGGTCATATTGATTAAGTAATTTCCTTTCTCATTTTCGTTACATTTGAACCACATAAAACAATACAATGAAAAAAATACTTTTTATCATTTTTACTTTAATGTCAGCATCGCTATACGCACAGCCAACATTGACCAGTGCCATAGTGCCGGTAATTGGAAACACCATTACCAGTATTCAATCTGATACTGCTTTTTCTGAAGGTCCGTCAGGCGCATCTCAAACATGGAATTTTTCCGGCTTTACCAATACCGGAAATTATTCATCGGTTTATGTTAATCCTTCAACAACAGCCTATACTGATTCCATTACAGGTTCAAACCTTGCAGCCAATACACCTGGTTCAACCGCTTACTTTAATTCAACAAGTAGTATACTTGAACTGCTTGGCTTAGGAACTGTAGCGTATGTAGTAATTTACAGCGACCCTGTCACTTATTATACTTTGCCATTTACTTATAACTCCACAGTGAGTGATAACAATGCAGGTCATTATGTTTATGGAGCTGGATTTTATGATACCCGCACCGGCACCTCTCAAACAACCGGCGATGCATACGGAACTGTTACTACACCCATTGGAACATTTGGCAATGTGCTTCGTGTTAAAATGGTGCAGCAAACAATGGATGTAACCAGTTTTTCAACTTCAAATTCAACAGTTACTTCGTATTCATGGTATGCTCCAACATATAACAATGCACTTGCACAAATCAGTTATACCGTTGGCGATGTAGGCGGATCGCCATACAGTGTCAAGTCGGTTACTTATGGCGATGTAACACCACAGGCTGTAATCAATATCAATAACCTGAACCATGATTTGTTCATTGCTGATTTAAACAATAACGAATACACCATACAATTACAAACTCATGCAATTATTAAATCGGTGGAAGTAATAGACATGCAAGGAAAAGTAGTAACCCGTATAAATTCCAACGATGCATCAGTACTGATTAACCTGAATGAGTATGCAGGAGGAATTTACTTTGCCCGCATTCTGGATACTAACAATCGTTTATATCAAACAAAATTGTTACGATAAAATAAGTACATCAGTACTTTCAATATTTAATTAAATACCGCACAGCGCTTTTTGATTTTTTCAAAAAGCGCTGTGTTTATTTATAGCGTATAGTAAGTGCAATACATATTCCACCTGTTGTTAAATCAAATGACTGTAAAGCCACGCATAGCTGCTTTGTCACCGGTGCGCCATCCAGTTCTTGCGTTCATCTTCTATATTTTGCTCCATTGAATCATCAATTTTCAAAAGTTCAGTAATTTGTTTTGACTTTTCAAGGTAGGCAAGTATATCCTTCTGATCGTCGAACAGCATGTTGTTATGAATAAAGGTTTTGTTCACTGTTACATTTTTTTCCATATACATTAATCCAATGATTACACCGCTTGCCAGTTTGCTGAATATTTTAGTTGGCTGGCCTTCTGTTACTTTTTCAATGGTTCCACGGTGCAGCGATTTAAAATTTTTATGAAAATGTTTAATCATATCAATCGGTTTCACAAAACCCAAATTACATCGTTCGTTATAGCGTCGATAAAAATGTCCGGTATTGATGTGCATTTCAAACTGACCATCGGAAATCATGAGTTGAATTGTTCTGAATCCGGTGTTATCGTTGGTGTGCAGCAAAAAGGTAGTGTTATCAATCACATGATGAGTACGATGAAATTTGAAAAAAACAAAATAATGGTTTTTACGGGCTGAGTACACCTCAACACTTACAACAGCGTGTTCCTGATTGGTGTTTAAAAATTTACGCCGCGCCACGAGGTATAATCCTTTGCATTTTGCGTACACTTCTTCCCGTTCGTTTAAAACCTCATTAAACATTTGCTCAAAACTCATGGTATGTACTATCATGGTATGAAATGATTTAATTGATTTGTTATTTTTTTTTATGTCACATTCCGGTTAAATAAATGCAGTAATTAAAATTCGAAAAAATAAATGTTTTTACCAAGCATCTTTTGTTTTGTGTCATTTATCAATAACGCAGAATTGAAAACTTTTGTATGGATCATACAGCTGTTCGGATATTAAAGTTTGCCGAACCGGTAATACTGATTATTCTGTTTTTAATAATTGAACCCATCGCAGGCTCATGCATCATTATTTTCAATTTAAATTTACCTCCGATTCATTACTTCAATAATCAACAAATGAATAAAACCATCAAGCGCGAAATAGAAGTTGCCTTCTCCAAATATTCGCAAGCCAATTGGATTCGGGTGCTGAAATACATTGTACTTGTAGTATTGATTTTTTTCTTTTGGAAGCAAGCAGCATTCTGGTATGGATTGATTGTGGTATTCGCACTGTCGCTTTCGCTTCATTTATTTTACCGATACAAAACAAAAGCATGGACCATTAGTTATGGTGGATGGAAACACGAAAGCGAAAGAAAACCCGAGCAATAATTTGATGAAGGATATCGGTTGTTTTATTTTTTACTTTTTATTGTCAACCATAATTACATGGTGTTTTGTAATGATGAGTCCACTATATATCAGTAATGAACAAATGTTTCTTTCAACATCCATAGCTGGAGCAAAGTGGGCAATTCAGATTATAGCAGGATTAATATTTCTGAAAGAAAAATCATTTCTGTTTTTAAGAAAGATTGGTTTTGTATGCTTCGTGGGTTCGTGTTGCTTAATTCCATTCATCGCTTTGGGTACTTCCGGAATCGCAGATGCTGCAGAATTCTTCGTTGGGTCATTATTGTTTGCTGTAGCAGTTATGGTTGTGCTTTATTACAGAGCAGTAAAGCAAACCGGATTATCAATTGCGTGGTGGGTTGGCTGGCTGTGTTGTCTTGCTGTTGCTGTCTTGTTGCAACTGACTGTTGTGTTTCATTACCTGTGATGTTGAAACCTGTTTCATCAAAAATTGATTTCACAAATTATATGTTCTGAAAGCAATTGTTTTTAATTTTAAAATCGATAAATAATAAAATGCTTATAAAGAAATCATTACTGATCGTATGCTGCATTTACTTGCTCGCATCCTGCACACCTGTTGAGCATGCCTGCTTTAATTATTATCCTGAAGCACCAGATACATCAACCATTGTTTACTTCGACCCATCGTGTACTGATTTGGCCTTCACTTATAAATGGTCTTTCGGCGATGGCACTCCGGATTCAACCATACTTGGACAAGCAATTCCCATCGGACATAAATTTTCAGTACCGGGCACATACACAGTAGTATTAAATGCCGTTCGTAAGGATGGTGTTTCGTTTCGAAAAGGAAAAACAGAAGTATCGGAAAAAGTGGTTGTGCATTGAAATTTTTCTTTCGGTTATAATTGATGTTTTAAATCTTACAAGCACTTATGTTTTGCTGAACATTAACACTCCTAAGCAAATAAATTTTCAAAGTATATTTCCACACCAAAAAAAATTTTAATCATGCGTGAGAAATTGTTGAAACCTATCGGCCGCCGAAACCGCCACTTTATCTGGCGCAACCACGAGATACTCCGCATAGAGGCATTCAGCGATGCAGTACTTGCATTTGCAGTAACACTAACCATTGTTTCACTCGAGGTGCCACTCACTTTTCATGAATTGCTGCAAGGCATGATTGGCATGATTGGTTTTGGTGTATGCTTCACATTTTTAGTTATAATCTGGTACAAACAATATCTGTTTTTCCGGTACTTCGGTTTGCGCGATATCAAAACGATTGTACTGAATGCGATACTTCTTTTTGTGGTATTGTTTTATGTGTATCCACTCAAGTTTTTGTTTTCCATTCTTTTGGGTGGAGGAAACCAGGTGGAACACAATGGCGAAATCATTAACCGCATTGCATCCGGAATT
>JAHEZG010000347.1 GCA_023251195.1 Chitinophagaceae bacterium
CATTGCAGCTAATTTTTGCAAACTGTCTTCGCGTGCAACAATGTTGAGTTGAAATACAAGGTTGTCAAGAATCTTTTTTCTTTTTGATACTTCATCATACTTCTCAAAAGTTTTAGTCATGAAAACTGCAGTGCTATCGTAAAAACCAGCTGCTGTCACATATCTTTTATCAGTAAAATCCAATTCGGCTAATTTTAAAAACGACAATGCTTTTTGATTGGTATTTGTTGTGCTGGCATCAATTGATTTGTTCAGCGATTTTATAGCAAGCGGTTTATCATTTTCTTTCAGATAAACTTCGGCCATGGTATAATAAATCTGGTCGCGGAATTCTTCATACTTATCATCACGCGCAAGTTTCTCTAATAATGAAAGCACCTCATTAGCCGATGTTTTTCCATTACCCGAAAATGATTTTGCAATATTAATGTTTGCATAAAAGGCCATTTTATATTCGGGCTTCATGGCAATTACTTTCTTAAACGACTCAATGGCTTTATCAGAATTATTGGTCAGTTGATAAAGCTGAGAGAGAATGTATGTGTATCGGGTTTTGTCTTTTTTCTTTTTAGTGAGCACTATGGCTTGCTTCAAAGGCGCAATGGCTTCAGCATATCTTTCCTGCTTCAAAAAATTTTGTGTGCTGATTAAAGTAAACTCATCGCGAAGGTCAAACGGAAAAGTCTGATCGGCCGCCAATACTTTTATAATGCTTTGTGCTTCGTCGTATTTTTTTAAAGCGATGTATGATTTTAATAACCACAGCAAAGCTTCGTTTCTCACCGGTCGCCGTTGCAGGCTAAAACCATCGCTGCTTTTTAACCACGGGATAGTTACATCACCTTCTTTTATTTTTTTTCCTCCTGCCGGTTTTTTCTTTTTACCTGTTTCTTTAAAAGTGCCAACAATGTATTGAAAAGTTGAAAGCGCATCTTCATAATTCTGTTTATAAAAATACGATTCGCCAATAAGTTGGTAGCAATCATCCACCCACTTGCTTTTCGGGTGCAGTTGTGTAACCACTGTTAATTTAATTATCACTGAATCCAAATCACCTTTTGAACCCGTGCCTGCTTCTTCATCGGTAAACAACGGAAGCAGTTTGGTATAATCATCCTGCAAGGATGAGGTCATACTTTCTTTTACCCGATTCAGTTTTAGTTTACCATAATAATATCCATTGTATCGAGCTGTGGTATTATGATAAAACCGACCGAGTAATGATAACTTGCTTCCTTTCTTTCCACCCGAACAGGCAGAAATAAAAACAATGAATGCAAGTAAAATGAATGCGCTTAATTTTTTGTTGTTCAAGTGATACCTGATTTTTCCGTGCGGGTTAAACGATTAACTTTTAAAAAAAGTACGAACTCCTCAAACAAATATAGAAAGTCAGGTTAATGCGCCCACAAAAAAATCTAACATTGAGGTGTTGAGATGATAATGCAATTTTATAATGAAGAAACTGACCTCATTATATAGAAAGCTTTCGTGTAATTGCTCCTCGGTTGTAGCCGCTATAATATAAATGACCCAATTGGTAGTCGGCTCATCTTTGTAGTAAACTGGTGTTTTTATCCCTCATTCTAGTCCTTCACAAACTTAACTAAAGTTGTCTCGTCCTGAAGAACAATTCTTCAATTTTTCTCATGTTCAAATAATAGCTATTTTTTCCGGCGAGAATTTTCCTGTTACAATTTTTATAAAAGTAAATTGTGCCCGAAAAGAATAAAACAGCGAGCGGCGAGCAGATGGAAGAACACAAGAGTCCCGCACAGCGGGTAATAAAGCAGTTAACAAATAAATACAGGCTCGTGGTCATGAACGACGAAACATTTGAAGAGGTTTCTTCTTTTCGTTTATCGCGCATCAACATTTATATTTTACTCAGCACCATCATCGTTATCATCGTTACCTTTATTACATCAGCCATTGTATTTACCCCGTTAAAAGAATACATACCCGGATATGCAAGCACCAGCAACCGGCGCGAATTAATAAACCTTCGGATAAAATCCGACAGCATGTACAATGCTGTAAGAGCACAAGACCTGTTTGTTAAAAATCTTCAGAGCATCATCAACAACGGCGAGCCGATTGAAAAAATTGATACACCTGTTATTGATGCAGGCACAGTTCACCAGTTTGATAGTATAGATTTAAAAAAGATTTCGCCAATGGAATCAAAGCTGCGCGATAATGTAGAGAATGAAAGCAGTTTCATGCTCAACCTTGATTTAGCGAAAGATCAGATTGGTAAAAAATTCAGCTCCATTGCCGAATTCCATTTTTTTCAACCCGTAAAAGGATATGTGACTGCGCCTTTTGCCCCGAAGGAAGATCACTACGGAGTTGATATTGTGGCCCCCGAAAACGAAACCATTAAAGCCACTCTCGATGGAGTTGTGGTTATTGCAAACTGGACCACCGAAACCGGATATGTAATTGCCATTCAACACTCAAACAATTTAATATCTTTGTACAAGCATAATTCAGTGTTGCTGAAAAAGGAAGGCGCTTATGTGAAAGCCGGTGATGTGATTGCAATAATCGGTAACAGTGGCGAGCAAACTTCAGGTCCGCATTTGCACTTTGAATTGTGGTACAAAGGGTTGCCATTGAACCCGCAGGATTACATAGTGTTCAATTAAAAACTCAAGACCATGTTTAACAAACCAGCACAAGACAATAACCAGATGAAAGTGCAGCAAAGCAATTCATCATCAGCAAACTCCAATGCCGTAAACATCATCGGGCAAGGCACTTCCATACAGGGAGAAATTGTGTGCGATGGCGATATCCGCATTGATGGAATGGTGAAAGGTACTGTTACTTCAAAAGCGAAAATTGTAATCGGAATAACCGGTTCGGTTGATGGCGATATTATTTGCGACAATGCCGACATCAGCGGAAAAATTTTCGGAACGGTGGAAGTGGATGAATTACTTTTTTTAAAATCATCGGCTTACATTGAAGGAAACATTACCACCGGAAAATTTGTGGTGGAAACAGGCGCATGGGAGTGAAAGAAATAAAGCCAGGTGAAAAACGCGACACCCAACAAGAACTCAGAAAAGCAGCAGTCTGATGCTTCCACCTACGCAAAGTATTCGAGCGTGGGTTTTCAATTAATTGCTGCTGTGATGATTGGTTTCGCAGCCGGATATTTTACCGATTCATTTTTTCATTTACAATTACCAATATTTAAAACACTGTTTTCGTTCGGAGGTGTTTTGTTAGGTTTGTACATTGTTATAAAAGAAGTTTCAAAACCTTGAACTCATTAAAATCTTACTGGAGAAAATACTTTGTGGTCACTTTCATGTTGACTATGTCTTGCGTTGCAGTTTCGCGATTGGAAAGAATGCAGCCGTTTGAAAATTTTACTTATTCAATTTTTATTTTTTATGCAGTGCTCAGTCCGTTATTATTCTGGTGGGCTTCGAAAGGAATAATGAGCAACAACAATTATAAATTTATAACTGCTATTACCGGAAGCATGACTGTGAAATTATTATTGAGCCTTGTGTTTGTGGTGGCGTATGCTTTTTTATTTAAACCAGGGAAACCTTATTTCATCATTCCGTTTTTTGTTGACTATAGTTGTTATACCATTTTAGAAGTTGTTGAAATGATGAAGCTCACAAAAATAGCGAACCGGAAAACGGAGAAATGAATTCGGAAGCAAAACATAAAATTGCTGTAGTACTTCAACCGTTTGTTCCACAAAAATCATTACCGCTGCTTGTTAACTGGATTGATGAATACAAAATAAAAGTCATCATCACGCCAAACAGAAAAACAGTGATGGGCGATTATCGCTCGCCCGATTATTCAAGAGGGCATGTGATTACCGTGAACGGAACTTTAAATCCATTTGCATTTACAATCACTTTTGTTCATGAAGTGGCGCATTTAATTGTGTGGATGAAACACAGAGGCAAA
>JAHEZG010000348.1 GCA_023251195.1 Chitinophagaceae bacterium
CTGGCTTACTTTAACACAACAAGCCCGGGAACTGTATCAGGTGTAACGGTAAATGGTATTGTTGTTGGAAACTTGCTGAATGCAGGTTATTGGACAGCAACGCCAAATTCTCCAATGACAGGTGGAACCTATACTGCAACCGGTTTGATGCAGGGATATACAAATACCGGATTGAATTCTAATACAAAGTACTACCTGCTCAAACGGGCAAACTCTTCAAGTGCTTGGGCATCCTTAGGAACCCAGAATTTAACAAATGGACAAATAAGTGGTAACCCACTGACCTTTACATCAATTGGATTAACAAGTTTCTCTGATTTTGGAGGCGGATATGGTGGTGGAAGCACTTTGCCAATTACACTTTCATCGTTTACAGTAAGTATGGTCAATAATGATTATGCAAACCTTCAATGGGTAACTTCAGCCGAATTGAACAACGAATATTTTGATGTTCAGCGAAGTGCTGATGGAAAAACTTTTGAATCGATTGGACGGGTTGAAGGAATGGGAACGAGTTTGATTCGGCACGATTATGAATTCAATGATGATAAGCCATTGGAAGGTTTATCATACTACCGTTTGAAGCAAGTTGACTTTGATGGAACTTCATCGTTCAGCCCTATTCAATCATTAAATAATGCACAAGTAGTACTTACGGCCGATGATGTAAATGTGTTTCCTAATCCTGCCACAACAGAAATAAATGTGGCTGTGCAAATGAAGAAAGAAGGCGATCAGGAAATTCAGATTATTGATTTATCCGGACGAATGGTTTATAGTCAGGTTCAGAGCTTTTATGAAGGACAAAATCAATTTAAAATGCCCCTGGATAATTTACCAACAGGTTTTTATTTTGTAAAATTCAGTTCCGAAGGCGAAACACCCGTGCTTAAGAAATTTTTAAAGAATTAGTTGAATTCATTTTAAAATAAAAAAACCCGCGCATTTTAAAATGCGCAGGTTTTTTTATTTTAAAATACTAAACTATTCAATTACCCATGTCTCTCCACCTGCAATCAACTTATCCAATTTGCCTTCGCCCTTTGCAGTAATCACCTGCGCAATTTGCTGGCTCATCATATCTTCATAAGTAGGTCGGGTGGTTTGATAGAACACACCGAATGGTCGTGGCAGATGACCTTCAACATCCACATGGTCGAAGAAGCGCGAAATGATATTTGCCTTCACCATATCGTGTTCGTCATGAATCCATAAATCATCTTTCGATGCACCTTCTTCCAGATTTACAATCATTGGTTTGAATCCATCGAGGCGAATTCCTTTTTCATTATTTGCACCGAACACCAATGGCTGACCTTGCACCATAAATAATGCTTCATCTTTCTTGGTTGACTTTTCAGTATAAGATTCGAAAGCCATATCGTTAAAGATGTTACAGTTCTGATAAATTTCGAGGAACGAAGAACCATGATGCTTGTATGAGCGCAACAACATGTTCTGCAAGTGAGCAGGATCGCGATCCATGCTGCGCGCAACAAAAGTTGCGTCAGCGCCCAGAGCCAAAGCTATCGGGTTGAAAGGATGATCAATAGAACCGAATGGAGTTGACTTCGCCACTTTATTCTCAGGAGAGGTTGGAGAATATTGTCCCTTTGTTAAACCATAAATTTCGTTGTTGAACAAAAGAATATTCATATCAAAGTTGCGGCGCAACAAATGAATGGTGTGATTTCCTCCAATAGAAAGTCCGTCGCCATCACCTGTTACAATCCACACGCTGAGTTCAGGACGCGCAGCTTTCAATCCCGAAGCAACAGCAGTTGCACGACCATGAATACTGTGCATACCGAAAGTTTCGGTGTAGTATGGAAAACGCGATGAACATCCGATTCCTGAAATGAAAACAATGTCTTCCTGTTTCAATCCTAATTGCGGAAGAATAGTGTGCACTTGTTTCAGAATAGAATAATCGCCACAACCGGGACACCAGCGAATTTCCTGGTCGGTTGCAAAATCTTTTGCGGTAAGCGCTACTTCTCCGTTTGTTGCTGTTAATGTTTCAGCCATTGTTTAATTTATTATTTAAGATTTCAATTTTGTTTTTCAAATCACTCACTTCATCAATTACAAATTCAAAAATTTTTCCGTAGTCAACATCTCCGTAACTATGAATCAGAAAATCTCTGAGTCCAGCCATTTCCTTCCAAGGAATTTCAGAATTATTTGTTCTTGTTTCTTCCGGAAGATTCTTTGTTGCCTCACCTATTATTTCAAAACTTCTGCAAACAGCTCTCTTTAAAGTTTCATCATTTTCAAACTCACTAAAACTTTTTAAAGAACTTTTTACTTCAACGAGGTAATCCAATTCACAAAGAATATCATCTAAAAATTCATTCGACTTAAATGACATACTGCGCTGTTGAAAGAATTCTCAATCCTCTTTTACTTTTAATTGCATCCTTCGAAATCACTTCAATTTTTCTTTCAGTCAACACCTCCAAAAAATCATAAAGCGAAGAAAGGTTTTTGTATCGGTTTGATTCTGGTTTGAATTCAACTACAAAATCCACATCGCTTTTTTCATCTGCTTCATCTCTCACAAACGAACCAAACAATCCAAGACGCTCCACACCAAACGATAAAATTTTATCGCGGTTTGCATTCAGCACATTGAGCAATTCCTGTTTTGTTTGAATCATTTTTATTTCTGTATCACTCTGGATTAGTTAATTATTTTCTGATGATTTCAAATTTTAATTTCAATTCCGGTTCGCTTTATTTCCTGAACCATTGGGTCGGTTTCATCTTTGAAATAAGAAGTCGGATAAGGATGCGGTTCAATTTCCAAAAACTTTTTCTTCTTCACTGCAATCAAATTCAACAAGTGAGAATCGGTGTATCTGTTTCCAACAAAATCTTTTGAAAAAAAAGCTAAATCAATATCACTCCACTTACCTGCTTCATTTCTTGAAGCAGAACCAAACAGAATAACTTTATCCAATGCCAGATTATTATCTGAACATGAAGACACAAATTGTTGAACCAATTTTATTGCAGCATTTCTGTTAAGCATCAATAATTTTTTATTTCAAAACTTCTCTGATTTTATCCATCAATTCTGATTTGAAAAATGGAAGTCCCTGAATTTTATTGTACGCTAATGCATCAATAAAATATTTATCGCGGATAATTTTCACCAACTGACCATTGTTAATTTCAGGAATCAGAACTTTATCGTAGTTGTTTAAAATCTCGCCGAGGTTTTTCGGGAATGGTCGCATGTGACGCAGGTGCGCGTGTGCAATATCGAATCCTTCTTCATTCAAATCTTTCACTGCTGCTTTTATCGCACCATAAGTTCCACCCCAGCCCAGCACTAATAATTTTCCTTTATCAGGACCACCATCAATTTTTTGTTCGGGAATGTAATTGGCAATGCGCTCCACTTTTTCTTCACGAAGTTTCACCATGAATTCATGATTCTCCGGTTCGTAAGAAATATTTCCGGTGATGTTTTGTTTTTCCAATCCACCAATGCGATGCTCCAACCCTTTGGTTCCAGGAATTGCCCACGGACGAGAGAGTTTTTCGTCGCGCGCATAAGGCATAAATTTTTCGCCTTCTGCCATTGGCTTTGCAAATTCAATTTTTATTTCTTCCAGTTCTGATTCTTTCGGAAAGCGCCATGGCTCAGCACCATTGGCAATGTATCCATCCGTTAAAAGAATTACAGGAATCATGTGTTGAACAGAAATTCTGCACGCTTCATACACTGCATTGAAACAATCAGAAGGAGATTGCGCCGCCACAATCGGAATCGGGCACTCACCATTTCGTCCGTAGTATGCCTGAAACAAATCTGCCTGTTCAGTTTTTGTTGGAAGACCGGTTGATGGTCCGCCACGCTGAACATTTATAATTACCAATGGAATTTCTAAAACTGTTGCTAATCCAAGTGCTTCTGTTTTCAAAGC
>JAHEZG010000349.1 GCA_023251195.1 Chitinophagaceae bacterium
AACCGGAAATCTTGATAGTAAAACTTCGTATGAAATAATGGCGATACTCGATAAGATTCACAAAGAAGGAAACACGGTGATTATCGTAACGCACGAAGAAGACATTTCAAGATTTGCGCATCGAATCATTCGCATGAAGGATGGAGAGGTTCATTCTGATGAAGTAAATCAGCATCGGACAATTGCAAGTTAAGAATTTCAAAAATCAAAATTCGTTAATCGGTATACGATATTTTTTTATGTTCAAACAAATGAACCAGTAAACCAATGCACAAATAAACCAATGAACCAGTAACCCAATCCACCAATAAACTATTCTTTAAATGAAAATCTATACTAAGAAAGGAGATACCGGGACCACACAATTAATTGGTGGAACTCGCGTGCCTAAAAATCATATCCGCATTGAAGCTTACGGAACTATAGATGAATTAAATTCTTTTATCGGGTTAACAAGTGATAGCATTGACGATAACAAAGTGAAAGATTTATTGAAAGAAATCCAGGACCGTTTGTTCACCATTGGATCAACACTCGCAAGCGACCCGGAAAAATCTCGCATGAAAATTCCTGATCTGAAAGAAGAAGATGTTGCGTTGCTCGAAAATGAAATGGATAAAATGAACGAGCGATTGCCTGAAATGAAATCATTTATTCTTCCGGGAGGTTTGGCTGCAAATTCCATTTGTCATATTGCACGATGTGTGTGTCGCCGTTCAGAAAGATTAGCCGTTGCTCTTTCAGAAAATGAACCGGTGGAACCACTCGTTATTAAGTACCTGAACCGACTTTCCGACTACTTGTTTGTACTCACTCGTAAAATTTCTATCGATGCAGGAGTCGACGAAATACCCTGGAAACCTCGCCTGTAAAAGGTTTCAGCCTTATCCACAACACCAATTCTGCCATGAAAAAAAACATTTTGAGGTGTAAAGAATAAAGATACTTTTGCGCAAAGTTAAAACCACCTGAAAAATTATGTTTTGGAGTCTTGAATTAGCATCTTATTTGGAAGAAGCACCGTGGCCTGCCAGCAAGGATGAGCTGATTGATTATGCGATACGAAGTGGTTCACCGCAGGAAGTAATTGAGAATTTACAGGAGTTGGAAGACGAAGGTGAATTGTACGAAGGCATTGAAGATATCTGGCCCGATTACCCAACACACGATGATTTCTTCTTCAACGAAGATGAATATTGATTGAATAAAAATTTCAATTTAACTAAGCGCCCGATACATCAAGGCGCTTTTTTATTTCCTGTTCTTTAAAATTGTTTCTGCAAACAACAAATCTTCAGGTGTGGTTATTTTGATGTTGGTTAATTCACCTTCAATCAAATTCAGTTTAAATCCTGTAGCTTCATATACCGAAGCATCGTCAGTAAAACTTTTCTGATATTCTTTTTGAAATGCTTTTTTAATATCTGATAATTTAAAACATTGCGGAGTTTGTGCTAACCGGAAATTATTTCTGTTTACACTTTTATATTCTTGGCTCGGAACACTTCCGTTGTTGGTCGCCTGACCAACAATTTCACCCGGCATTGATTGCATTGCTTTTGTTAATTCATAAACTGAATCTTTCAATGCAACAGTTGCAATGGCACTTCCATTCAATTCAGTTTCTGCAAAACACTTTTCAATTAAACCAGAAGTTGCTAGTGGCCGGGCAGCATCGTGAATAGAAACTATTCCTTCATCAGGCAAAACACTCAAAGCGTTTTTTATAGAATGAAATCTTGTTTCTCCGCCTTCAACTGTTTCAATATTATCAGGCAATCCATATTTCTGTTTCAGTTCATTGAAATAGTGTTTCCATTCGGCAGCAATCGGAACAATAATTTTTTCAATTCCATCATCAGCTAAAAACAATTGCAGCGTGTGAACGATAACCGGAATTTCGTTCAACAATAAAAACTGCTTGGGCAGGTTGGCTTGCATGCGCGAACCATTTCCACCTGCCGGAATTATTACATAGCGCTTAAGTGTTGCGCTCATAAACTTAAAAGATTACATGATGAGCATTGCATCACCATAAGTAGCGAAACGATATTTTTCTTTCACTGCTAATTTGTATGCATCCATAATCAAATCGTATCCACCAAACGCACAAGCCATAATTAACAGACTTGTTTTTTCTAAATGAAAATTGGTAAGCAAACTATCAGCAACTGAAAAATCATAAGGCGGGTGAACAAAAATATTGGTCCATCCTTCCTGCGGTTTCACATGCTTGCCGGCACTTACACAACTTTCCAATACACGCATGGTAGTTGTTCCAATAGAGCAAATGCGCTTTTTTTCATCAATGGCTTTATTAACTATTGCGGTAGCTTCAGCGTTCATACTGAAAAACTCAGCATCCATTTTATGTTTCGATAAATCTTCCACCTCAATCTGGCGAAAGGTTCCAAGGCCGGTGTGCAAGGTTACTTCAGCTAAATTAACACCTGTAATTTCAAGGCGCTTCAACATCTCCCTGCTGAAATGCAAACCGGATGAGGGGGCTGCCACGGCTCCTTCAATTTTTGCAAAAGTGGTTTGATATCGTTCCTTATCCATTTCATCGGGCTTGCGCTTTATGTATTTTGGAATCGGAGTTTCGCCGAGCGCATACAAAGTTTCGCGCAATTCGTCATCGGTGCCATCAAATAAAAAGCGAATGGTTCTGCCACGGCTGGTGGTATTATCAACCACCTCGGCCACCATTGAACCATCAACACCAAAATATAATTTATTGCCAACACGAATTTTACGGGCAGGGTCAACCAACACATCCCATAAGCGCATTTGCTTGTTCAGTTCGCGCATCAGGAACACTTCAATCTTGGCACCTGTTTTTTCTTTGCGGCCATACATGCGGGCCGGAAAAACTTTGGTGTTGTTCAGTACAAACACATCTCCTTCTCCGAAAATGGTTAGTAAATCCTTGATTTTTTTGTGTTTGATTTTTCCGGTTTTTCTTTCAATCACCATCAGCTTGGCATCTTCACGATTTTTAGCGGGTGTTTGAGCAATAAGATTTGCGGGAATGTCGAAACGGAACTGTGAAAGTTTCATAATGTAAAAAGTTACGGCTTTTTATTTTTGAGCGCGCAAATATAACGGCTTCTTTGGCTTATGGTTTATTTATTTTATTTCTTTTAAATTCTGAAGAAACAGGAATTAACTTATTGAATTTTTAATTCAATATTTTGATTCAAAACGGAATGGCTTAGGTTTGAACCGCAATGTTAATCCTTCGCATATTTTCTGAAAGTTTTGCTTCGGCGGTACACGAATTACTGGTGAACCGGCTGCGCACTTTTCTTACACTGATGGGCATTTCGATTGGTATTTTTTGTGTCATCACAATTTTTTCGGCAGTGGATTCGCTCGAGAATAATTTGAAAACAAGCATTGATAAATTTGGCAACGATGTGATTTATGTAAGCAAGTGGCCCTGGAGTTTTGGTAGTGATTATCCGTGGTGGGAATACTGGAAACGACCGCATGCAACCTACAATGAAATGCGCGCGATGGAAAGCAAAATTCCTTCAGCTAAAGCAGTTGGTATAGTACTTTACATGGGCGGAAAAGTAATTAAGCAAGGTAGTTACAGTGTGGAGAATGCATTTATCAGTGGTGTATCATATAACTATGATTTAATACAGAATCTTGAGTTTGGCGAAGGGCGGTTCTTTACGCAGGAAGAATCTTTTTCAGGGCAGCCGGTTTGCATTATTGGCGCAAAAGTGAGTGAGCAACTGTTTCCGGGAAATATTGACCCGGTGGGCAGGGAGATTTCTTTGCTGGATAGAAAACTCAGGATTGTTGGATTGTTTGCCAAGGAAGGCGAAAGCATAATGCAAAACAGCAACGACAATGCAGTAATGATTCCTTACAACTTTTTAAAAACACGAGTGTATGTTGATGGTGATGAAATTGAACCAAG
>JAHEZG010000350.1 GCA_023251195.1 Chitinophagaceae bacterium
ATTTAAAAAGGTAACAGTATACGAAGCAGCTGATTTGCCATCGAAAAGGAAACTGGAATTTCCGGCGACTTATACCAATGTGAATTTGAAAAAATTGGTTGAACCTGCATCCAGAGAAATTGAAACTGAAGTGCTTTGTCCTGAAAAAGTGACTGAAAAAATAATAGATGAAGTACAACAGAAGTTAAAAACATTCGGATTTGCAGCTGATAATTTCGCCAATGAATTGGGTGAAACTACTTTGGACTCCTTGAAAAAATTTCAGGAACAAAATGAATTACCTATTGGTGGATTGAACATACCGACTTTAGAATTAATGGGAATTCAATATTGATTTTAACATTTCTACTTCATAAAATATCAGCCGCTATTAAACCGTCATGTATAAAATGCTATTATATAATATTATCAATTTACAAATCAGCCAATGAACTAATCAACCAATAAACTAATGAATCAATCAATTAATAAACTAATTAACCAATAAACTAATCTCATTGGCAAGACCAAACTTTAACAGCAACGGCACACCGGTAGAGGAACCACCAAAAGCAAAAATTAATCGGAGTAATCTGAAGGAAGCAATGGACCTGCTTCGCTTTGCAAAACCATATCGCGGCTACTTCATTGGCGGATTAATTTTTCTTTTTCTGAGCAATCTGGCTACCATGTCGTTTCCGTTTGCAACCGGGAAGTTGATTGATACAGCCTTGCTGGAAGGAAAAGGAACAGGGATGTTTTCCACCATCAACGACCTCGCACTCTTTCTCATGGGAGTTTTAGCATTTCAGTTGGTGTTTTATTTCTGCCGGATTTATTTGTTCGCTGTTACAGGCGAGAAAACTTTGGCGGATATGCGACGCGAAACTTATAGTCGCATTATTTCATTGCCAATGAGTTTTTTTTCGAATCGAAGAGTGGGTGAATTAGCCAGTCGCTTATCATCCGACCTTTCTCAAATTCAGGATACCATTACAAACACATTGGCAGAGTTTCTCCGGCAAATAATTGTGTTGCTGATTGGCATGACGCTCATCTTTAATATTTCAACTAAGTTGGCTTTAGTAATGCTTTCTGTTTTTCCGGTTGTGATTGTTGCGGCTGTTTTGTTTGGAAAAGTGATAAGGAAATTATCTAAAAAAGCGCAGGACCAGTTAGCAGAATCAGGAACAATAGTGGAAGAAACACTGCAGGGAATTACAAATGTGAAAGCATTTACAAATGAGGGCTACGAGACAAACCGTTACAGAACCACTCTTGATAAAGTGGTTTTATTGGCGTTGAAAAGCGCCAAGTACAGAGGTGCGTTTGCTTCGTTTTTAATCTTCTCGATGTTCGGAGCAATTGTGCTCGTGATGTGGTATGGTTCAGTGCTGGTACAAAGCCATGAGCTCACAGTCGGGCAACTCACTTCATTTATTATATATACCGTATTCGTTGGCGGTTCCATGGCTGGCTTTGCGGAAGTATATAGTCAGTTGCAAAAAACAATTGGAGCCACACAGCGCGTGCGCGAATTAATACGCGAGGTTCCCGAACCGATTGATACAAAAAATGTCACTGTTACAAAGGAGAATAAAATAATCGGCGAAGTGGAGTTCAATCACCTTGCATTTAGTTATCCGTCGCGAAAAGAAATTGAAGTATTAAAAGATATTTCATTCACCATAAAACAAGGGCAGAAAATTGCGATTGTAGGGCCAAGCGGCGCAGGCAAATCAACCATTGCAGGATTGCTGTTGCAATTTTACCAGCCAAGCTCAGGACAAATATTATTCGACCGAAAACCAGCAACTGAATTTCAATTAACACAACTGCGAAAGCAAATGGCATATGTACCGCAGGATGTGATTTTGTTTGGCGGAACCATTACGGAAAATATCGGATACGGAAAACCTGATGCAACTGCTGAAGAAATTATTGCTGCCGCACGAAAAGCAAATGCGCATAATTTTATCGAATCGTTTCCTGAAAAATATGAAACCATAGTAGGCGAGCGCGGAATAAAATTATCAGGAGGTCAGCGGCAACGAATTGCAATTGCTCGGGCAGTATTAAAAAATCCGGCGATACTTATTCTGGATGAAGCCACCAGTTCATTGGATTCAGAATCAGAAAAATTAGTGCAGGAAGCATTGGAAGAACTGATGAAGAACCGCACTTCATTTATCATCGCGCACCGACTATCAACTATTCGGAATGCCGATAAAATTTTAGTGCTTGATAAAGGAATGATAACCGAACAAGGAACGCACGAAGAATTAATGAGAATAGAAAACGGCTTGTACCGTAAGCTAAGCGAACTGCAATTTGAAACCAGAAGTATTGAAGAGGTCGTGACGGTTTCAGAAAATTAATTTCTGTTTCTATTTTATCAATGCAAATTGTTTCACAAAATTTCCTTTGGACGATGTTGCTTTCACAAAATAAATTCCGGGAGCAAGTTGCAAAGTGCTGAACGAAAAATATCCATTTACAATTTTTGCATCAATAATTTTTCCTTCCAGGTTGATGATTTCAACTTTCATTTTTGAAGAAGTATTTGTGAGTTGAATTTGATTTTGGTCTTCAGAGAAAATAAAATATTCTTCACTCAATTCATTTACAATATTCGGAACTGTGTAAGTGCAACTGTCGTTGCTTTTTTGACCTGAGTAACTGAAGTTGTCAAGATACAAAGCTCCTCCTTTGTGTGTTCCGCTCACACTAATTTGCACTGCCGAATCAGCAAAAAACACAGCATCGTTTATTGCACCGTTTGATTGTGCCACCAATGTTGGTGTTGCTGTTCCTGATGCACCAAGGTCATTTACTTCTGAGTGAATGTGAATAGTATCAGCGGCTGAATAAGTTAATTCCAGTTTTAACTGGTACCAGTTGCCATGTACCAATGCAACTAATGGATATGGATTATTACTCCACGAGTAAGTGAGTATTTCAATTTTCTTATCGTGCGAAACTGAAGTTACTATGTAGTGATTAAAATCGGCATACGGTTTCAACCAGATTGCCGCACACCTTGCATAACTTGGAATTGAAGTTAATGCAGTGTCATATTTAAAACAAATGCTCGTTGCGTTATTGGCTAAATCTCCTCCTTTGTATTTGAAACAATAATTGGCTTCATCGTTTCCCCAGTTAATGGAATCGGGGGTAGCCAGGCATCCACCTGAAATTCCGTTTGAAGTAATTTGCGATAATCCATTTCCGCCCGAAAACCAGTTGGCTAAATCATTGTCGCTTGCACTTGTATAAGTATTAAAATCAACCGATTTGGTTACAGTTTGAGCAAATCCGAAATTGACTGAAAGAAAGATTGTTAAAATCAGGAATGGAAATTTTTTCATGTGGAATTTTTTATGAAGTTGAAAGTAAACAAAAATTATTTTCGTGCGGTAAGAATTATGAAGCAACCAGTAAAGAAAAAAGAAAAGCAGGTGAGTAAACCGCTATTAAAAAAATCTACGGTTGAAAAATCAGCAAACAAAAATCTGAAATGGGTTTTGCTCATTGGAGTTTTGTTGCTTACACTGTTTGTTTATTATCCATCGTTAAAAAATGACTGGACCAATTGGGACGACAGAGGTTATGTATTAGATAATGATTTAACAAAAAATTTAAACGCAAATACTTTCACTCAGTTTTTCACTACTGCGCAAGTGATGGGAAACTATCATCCGCTGCCAATGCTCTCATTGGCCTTTGATTGGAAAATGTATGGTGATGATGCAACAGGATATCACCGTACTGCCTTGTTATTTCATTTGCTCAATACCATTTTGGTTTTCATTTTTATTTTATTGCTAATGCAATCAGCGTGGATGGCATCAATTGTTGCTGCATTATTTGCCATTCATCCCGCGCACACCGAATCGGTTGCCTGGATTTCGGAACGGAAAGATTTAATGTACCTGTGTTTTTACATGATGAGT
>JAHEZG010000351.1 GCA_023251195.1 Chitinophagaceae bacterium
GCTCAAAAAAGATGGCGACCTTGTTCACCGCGATGAAATTTTATGCGAACTCGAATCGGAGAAAGCAACTTTTGAACTGAGCGCCGAACAAGCCGGAAAATTATCAGTAGTGGCAACCGACAAAGCAGTTTTAAAAATCGGAGATGTAGTTGCAAGAATTGATACCTCCATTCAACCCGAAGAAAAAAAAGAAGAATCAAAACCAGTCGAAACAAAAACTGAAATTCCTAAAACAGAAACTAAAAACCCGAAACCCGAAACTGAAATTAAAAATTACGCGACCGGCACCCCATCACCCGCCGCAGCAAAAATAATTCGTGAATCAGGAGTGGAAATAAATTTAGGAAGCGGCAAGAGCGGAAGAATAACAAAAGCAGATATACTCACCGCAATAAAAAATCCTAAACAAAAACACGAAACTCAAACACAACCCGAAACACAAAACTCGAAACCCGGAACTCGCTCAGAGCATCGCGAGCAAATGAGTTCCCTACGAAAAGCAGTGAGTAAGCATTTAGTCACAGCAAAAAATCAAACAGCCATGCTCACCACTTTCAACGAAGTGGACATGAAACCGATTATGGATATCCGCAATCAATTCAAAGATGCATTCAAAGAAAAACACGGAGTGAGTTTGGGCTTCATGTCATTTTTTGCAAAAGCTGTTTGCAATGCATTGCAGGAATTTCCGGCAGTGAATGCAAGTCTCGATGGCGATGAAATTATTTATCACGACTACTGCGATATATCAATTGCCGTTTCCACTCCCAAAGGTTTAGTGGTTCCCGTTATTCGCAATGCAGAAAGTTTAAGCATGGTGGAAATAGAAATGAAAGTTGTAGAGCTGGCAAAAAAGGGAAGAGACAATAAACTCTCACTCGAAGAAATGACCGGCGGAACTTTCACCATCAGTAACGGCGGAGTGTTTGGTTCATTGATGTCAACTCCAATCATTAACATTCCACAAGTTGCAATTTTAGGAATGCATAAAATTCAGGAGCGACCAATTGCATTGAACGGACAAGTAGTAATTCGCCCGATGATGTACCTCGCACTTTCATACGACCACCGAATGATTGACGGAAAAGAATCAGTTACTTTTTTAGTCCGCATAAAAGAACAATTAGAAAATCCATCACATCTTTTATTCGGACAAGACCCGATGAAATATTTGTTGGATTTATAAAACAATTATTGCTTCAATACTTTTCTTCTATCAATTCCCTTGATGGTTTTTACTTCGAGAAAATAAATTCCCGGACAGAAATTATTCATATCAATTTCATCATTGAAATTATTGACTTGTTTTCTTTCAATTTCTTTTCCTGTTAAATTAAAAAATTTCCATTCCAATATTTTAGATGGAGAACTAACTGATAAATTATCCTCAACCGGATTTGGAAATAATTTTATTTGTTCAGTTGAGATTTCATTTATTCCACCACATTGATAAAGATTGTAAACTTCCAAATCATCTATCATCCAACCATCATTTGTTACAGCAACTGAATCATTAATAAAAACAAAACGAACAAATAAAGTATCAGGAACAAAAATTTGTCTTTCAGATTCCATTCTTGTTACTAAAATTATCCAAGTCCATAAATACCCGGAGGTTTGCCATGTGTTAACAGTTCCTTTGAAATCGGGTCCAATATTCATATTCAAATCTGCACTATCTGATTCCTGCCACATTCTTGAATCTGCATCACCTGTATTAAAACAACTTGTGTCTTTCATAAATCTCCAGGTAATTCCGTTATCATAAGAACATTCCAAGTAAGCTTTTTGATGAATGGAATCAATATCATACTTGTGACGAAATTTTAAATATGTTTCTGCATAATCTGATACAGTTTTAATTTTCAATACTGCATAACTTGTATCGTTTGTGAAGCATGGATTAATTGTGTCAGTGATTAAAACATTAATTGGACTTAACGCCGAATCAAGAATTAGTTTTTGTGGCTTACCAATCATCCATTGATTATTAGCATTGAGTGTATCAAACTGAATATGTATGCTATCCTGAATTTCAAAATTTTCAGAATGATTTATCCATGAGCCACAAGCTCCGGGAATTATTTGCGCATCAGAAATAGTAGAAATCAGGGCAAGAAAAATTATTAAGTAGAAATATTTTTTCATGAGAATCTATTTTAAGTTTTCGAAAGGTAAAATTTATTTCATGAATGATTGTCATTTCGCAGTAAAACATATTCTATAAATTGCGCCCGATAAAATTTATTTGAAATAAAAGATTGACTTTTCACCTTTCACAATTCACTGAATAAAATGACTCAATACGATGTAGCAATTATTGGCAGCGGCCCCGGCGGATATGTAGCGGCTATCCGTTGCGCGCAACTTGGTTTTAAAACTGCCATCATTGAAAAATATAACACACTCGGCGGAACTTGTTTGAATGTCGGATGCATTCCAAGTAAAGCGTTGCTCGATAGCACCGAACATTATCACAATGCAAAAACAACTTTTCAAAAGCACGGCATTCAACTCGAAAATCTGAAGGTTGATTTCATGCAAATGATAAAGCGCAAAAATGAAGTAGTGAAACAAACCTGCGATGGAGTTTCTTTTCTGATGAAGAAAAATAAAATTGATGTGCTCACCGGAGTCGGAAGTTTTGTGGATGCAAAAACCATTTCCATTCAAAACGATAAAGGAGAGAAACAGGAAATTGAAGCGAAGCACATCATCATTGCAACAGGAAGCAAACCTGCATCGCTTCCGAATATTGTGATTGATAAAGAAAGAATTATTTCTTCAACCGAAGCGCTCACACTCAAAGAAATTCCGAAAGAAATGATTGTGATTGGCGGTGGAGTGATTGGTTGCGAAATGGCTTCGGTCTATGCGCGCATCGGAACAAAAGTGCGCATTGTTGAATACCTGCCCAATCTGATTCCTACAATGGACAAAGACCTGAGCAAGGAATTAGAAAGAGTAATGCGCAAACTCGGAGTGGAAATGCACTTGGGTTTTAAAGTGAAAGAAGTAATGCGTGTTGACAATGAAGTGATGGTGAGTGCTGAAGATGCAGAAGGAAAAATGCACGACTGGTCAGCCGATTATTGTTTGATGGCTGTTGGCAGAAAACCGTTCACTGAAAATTTAAGTTTGGAAAAAGCAGGTTTAAAAACCGATGAGAAAGGAAGAATAACAGTGAATGAAAACTTGCAAACTTCAGTTGAAAATATTTATGCAATTGGCGATGTGGTTCGCGGTGCCATGCTCGCACACAAGGCGGAAGAAGAAGGAGTTTTTGTCGCTGAATTTTTAGCCGGACAAAAACCGCACATCAATTACAACCTCATTCCCGGAGTAGTTTATACCTGGCCCGAAGTTGCAGCGGTTGGCAACACCGAAGAAGAATTAATAAAAAATAAAACTCCGTTTAAGAAAGGAAGTTTTCCGTTTCGTGCAAGTGGTCGCGCACGCGCGAGTATGGATTTGGATGGATTTATAAAAATTCTAGCACATGCTGAGACTGATGAAATTCTTGGTGTGCACATGATTGGTCCGCGCATGGCTGATTTAATTATGGAGGCAGTGGTGGCAATGGAATATCGTGCAAGTGCTGAAGATATGTCGCGCATGAGTCATCCGCATCCGACTTTCAGCGAAGCCTTTCGTGAAGCATGTTTAGCCGCAACAGAAAATCGGGCGTTGCATATTTAGTGGTCAAGCAAAACTGCTTCATATAAAAGTGCATTGATTTTATCAGCATCAATTTCTTTAACGGAATAAAATGTTTTCCAGAAAACCTGCTTGCGTGTTCCTTTCTCTAAGTATCCATCATCAGATAATAAATATCCTTTTGAAAATCCGAGTTGCACACCTTCCCTGGTTTTTCCCCATGGAATAGAACCCGGCCAGATGAAACAGATGTTTCCTTTTCGTTTATAA
>JAHEZG010000352.1 GCA_023251195.1 Chitinophagaceae bacterium
GAATGAACTTTAGTGCCGAATTTTTCACCAATGCGGGCTATTACATTTTTATATTCAATTTTTTCGCTCATCGTATTCCGTATGATTCAAGTAAGGCTTTATATTCGGGTGAGTTCCGGCGGCGTTGCGATTCATTGTGCACCAAATCCTGAATGCGCATGAAACCATCAATAATTTGTTCGGGTCGTGGTGGACATCCAGGCACATACACATCTACCGGTATGATTTGATCAATGCCTTGCAATACTGAATAAGTATCAAATATTCCCCCGCTCGAGGCACAAGCACCAACCGCAATTACCCAGCGCGGTTCGGCCATTTGCTCGTACACCTGTTTTAAAACCGGTCCCATTTTTTTTGCAATGGTTCCCATGACCATTAATAAGTCCGCTTGCCTTGGTGAAAAACTTAAGCGCTCGGCACCAAATCGTGATAAATCATAATGCGGTCCCATGGTTGCCATAAATTCAATGCCGCAACAAGAAGTTGCGAATGGCAAAGGCCAGATAGAAAATTGCTTGGCTAACCCAATGGCTTTATCAAAACTGGTTGCATAATAACCAGGCCCCCCGACCCCAAGTGGCGGGGCTACTATTTTTGCTTGTACTGTATTGCTATCGAGTGCCATTTTAAATAAAAAATTAAAAATTATAAATAAAAAAAATGTTCGCTTTTGTTGGTTTCATTTTCACAATTTCAACTGCCTGAATTTTTCTATTGTCTTTTCTATTCCCAATCCAATGCCCCGCTTCTGATTACATAAATTAATCCGCATAACAATAATCCCATGAACAATAGCATGGTAATTAAACCGCTCATTCCCAAATCAAGAAAGTTGATTGCATAAGGATATAAAAAAATCACTTCCACATCAAACAACACAAAAAGTATGGCGGTTAAAAAATATTTTATGGCAAATGGCTGCCTTGCATTTCCTTTAGATTCAATGCCGCTTTCAAAAGCTCTTAATTTTTTTTTGGTTGAAAGCCTCGGGCCTATGATGTGTGTTACAAACATGGTAACGCCCACAAAACCAGCAGCAACAACAAACTGAATAACGATTGGTAAGAAATCAATAGGGGAACTGTTCATTATGATTTTCAGAACTTTTTGCGAAGCACAAAATAAACCAAGCACACGCAATAAAACAAGAATGAAAAATAGTTACATAATGACTCTGATTCAGGTTTGCTGGTGATGCGGAAGAAATTATTTTTGACTAAAGTATCAATTGTACAAATGTTAAAAAAAAGAGTAACCGGCATTGGTGGAATTTTTTTCAAATGCGAAAATCCTGACAAGATCAGGGAATGGTATTCAACACATCTCGGTTTAAAAACCGACGGTTATGGAACAAGTTTCGAATGGAAAAAAGAAAACGGCGACCAGGCTTTTTCGGTCTGGAGCACATTTAAAAAAGACACTACTTATTTTGAACCATCAGAAAAAGATTTCATGGTCAATTTCAGGGTAGAAAACATTGAATGGCTGGTTGAAGAATTAAAAAAAGAAGGTGTCACTGTTTGCGACGCTATTGAATTTTTTGAATATGGAAAGTTCGTTCACATTCTTGATCCCGAGGGAAATAAAATTGAATTGTGGGAATCAAACGATCCGGAATATCATAAGATGATTGGTGAAATACGAACTTTTTAATTCGCTGTTAAGTAATATCAGAATTCATACAAAATCATTTAAATACAAACAATGAAAATTAAAAAGTTTAAAGGAAAATTAATAAGTGCCGGTGGCGGCGGTGTGTTTGTTCGCGTTCCTTACGATGTTGAAAAAGAATATGGAAAAAAAAATATGATTCCTGTGAAAGTAACTTTTGACAATATACCCTACCGAGGAAGTATTGCAAACATGGGTGATGGCCCTTGCCTGATTATTTTAAAAGCAATAAGAGAAAAAATAGGTAAACAGGAAGGCGATACTGTATCCATAACTGTTGAACATGATACTGTTCCGCGCAAAGTGGATTTATCAATAGAAATTAAATCGTTGCTGAATAAAAACAAACCGGAAAGGGATTATTTCAATTCACTTGCTTTCACACATCAGAAAGAATATGTGAAATGGATTACCGATGCAAAGCGCGATGAAACACGATTGGCGAGATTAGATAAAATGCTGAACATGTTGCGCGAGAAAAAGAAAAATCCGACTGTGAAATAATTTTATTGACCATTATTAATCTTCTCCGCTTATTGCCTTCATTAAATCTTTAAAATCTGTTTCACTTACATTATAAGAAATAGGTTTATACCTTGAATAAATCAGTTCACCATTTTGCGAATTGAAAACATTTAAATATTTATCAGTGGAACTTTTTACATAAATTAAATAATAGAATTTGCTATCCGACCCGTTTACTATTTTGTCACTGAGTTCCTTGGCAGAAATATACTTGTAGATATTAGTATATGCAGCCATAAGTTTTTGTTCATCCATTTTTTTTGTTTCATCGCCGGTCATCGCATTGAATTGAACCAGCATGTAGTCAGGCATGTATAATGTGTCATCCGATAATTTACCCATTGCCTCAGCATTAGTTTGATTTTGAAATAACCATCTTACTTCGCCGCTTTTCAAACAATCATTTGCAAGTTTCAAATCGTTCATGATAAGACCGGGATATAAATTAAAAAATTTCCCGGTGCCATAAATTGCGTTAAATACTTCTTCCTTTTTTGCTGTTTGAACTTTAGCATAAGTTTTAAAATCAGGATAAAGTTCTATTCGAAAAAAACTTTTCTTCTCAGCTTTTCCTTTATCATTAATATGCTTCATCCACAGATTTAAATAAAAATGAGAGTTATCATAAGCAAAACCAGTTGAAACATTTGTGACTGAAGTATTGAATCCGGAAATTGTAATGAAGGAATAATTTGTTTTTGCATAATAAGATGCAAATTTTTCATAACTGATAAATTCCACAGGTGTAATGGTCCAAACCTGTGCAATTACTTTTTTCCAGTTTTCAAGTTCCCCGACTTCACTTTTGCCATATATAAAAGCAGTTTTCGTTTTTATCAGGGCATCTACATCAACCTGATCAATTGTCTTTGGTTTCATTTTAACTTCCTCTGTTGGTCCGACATTAATCTGAGAATAAGTGTTATTAAAACCGGCAGATAATAACGAGGCTACTAAAAACAATTGTAGTTTAATTTTCATTTTCTTTATTGTTTTATTTTGTTGGTATTTTTTTAATCGTTCAATAGTTCAATTCAAAATATCTTAAAATAAAATTTATAATCTGTTAATTCTTTTTTAAAACCAAATTGTAATATTTCTTTTTGCCATTTTGTGAAACATAAATTCCCGATAAAACCAATTGATCGGGTGAAGCAAAAATTATTATAAAGGATTGAACCTCGGATAAATTTTTGGTTTGCAATTTTATTTTAGGAAAATTGTTTTCATAAACCACATCAATCTCATTAATGGTTATTGATTCCTTTACAACCGCATCTTCATTAATATCGAAATCATTGGCACCGAGATAATATACATGTGCTACCTCGTAGCCACCATATACTATTTCATTGCTTTTAACTTTTTTAGATGTATAACATATTCCCGAAACAGTAACCGTTGGTACTTTTCCTCCGCCATACTGCCCACCGGCCTGACCGGCTTCGGAATGTTGTTCATTGATATAAACCACATTGCTGCCAATCATAGCAGCTTCAATTTTCAATTTACTGTAAGCTCTTTCCTGAATTTTAGCCAGACTCGACACCGATGTTACACCCGAAGCCTTAGCATCAATGTTATCAATTTTATAAAGACCCATTACTTCTGATTCCAATTTTGAAATCTGAACTTTTTCAAAATCCAAACAACTCTGTACACTAAGAAGATTTAATGATGAAGAAAATTCTTCCATCCGTCCGGATTTATAATGTATTTT
>JAHEZG010000353.1 GCA_023251195.1 Chitinophagaceae bacterium
TTGCCGAAGGAAAAGCACTCGACATCTGGCAAACTGCCGCCATCAATATGTACAACACCCGCGTGGTGGGTGTAACAAATGATTATGCGCGCACTGCCAATTCTGATGTGGTGGTTATTACTTCAGGTCTGCCGCGCAAACCGGGCATGAGCCGCGACGATTTAATTTCGACCAACGCAGGAATTGTGCGTGGTGTAACAGAAAACATCATGAAGTATTCGCCGAACACGATTGTAATTATGGTGAGCAATCCGTTGGATGTAATGACTTACTGCGCTTTCCTCACTGCCAAAATTGATTCGAAAAAAGTTTTTGGTATGGCGGGCATTCTTGACACTGCGCGTTATAAAGCATTTTTAGCTGAAGCATTAAACTGTTCGCCAAAAGATATTCAGGCGGTGTTGATGGGCGGTCATGGTGATACTATGGTTCCGCTTCCGCGCTACACTACTGTGAGCGGAATACCTGTAACAGAATTAATTGAAAAAGATAAACTTAATGCCATTATAGAGCGCACGAAAAAAGGCGGCGGCGAATTGGTGAACCTGATGGGAACAAGCGCGTGGTATGCACCCGGAGCTGCTGCTGCACAAATGGTGGAAGCAATTGCAAAAAACGAAAACAGAATTTATCCGTGCTGCGTATTGCTCAATGGTGAATATGGTTTGAAAGATGTGTATCTCGGTGTGCCGGTGAAGTTGGGCAAAAACGGAATTGAAAAAATAATTGAACTGAAACTGAATGCTGAAGAAACCAAATTGCTAAACGACTCGTGTGTTGCAGTGAAAGAAGTGATGAGCGTACTTGATAAAATGGGGGCTCCGACTAACTAAAAAAACTAAATCAAAATTTTAATCCGTTGATTATTTAATTTGTTGTTGCAATGACAACAGAAAATAATCAACGGATTTTTTATTAAAGATGGCGCGACACAAAATCAATATTGAAATTTTATCCATTCAGGATTATGGCATTCACTGTTTTATTCCGGTGAAGGTGAATGGTGTAACAGCGCGCTTGCTTATTGACACCGGCGCATCGAAAACAGTTTTCGCCAAAGAGTTTATTGCCAATCACCTGAACGAACTTTACACGCATAAATCAGAACAGTTAACAACAGGTTTGGGCAGCAGCAATATTGAAAGCGAAGAAGCAGTGATTCCATTAATGAAAATCGGAAAGCTGCGGGTGAAAAATTATCACGCACACATTCTCGATCTCTCGCAGGTGAATGATACTTACAAACAAGTTGACCTCCCTCCTATTGACGGAGTTATTGGTTGCGATTTGTTATTGGAACACAAAGCCACTTTGAATTTTAAGAAACGGACTTTAACAATGAGTGAATGATGAAATAGTTTTTCAAATGATTCTGTATCCTAAATTGCAATCGTAAATTTTTTTCTGTGAATCGTTTTCAACTCCTTTTGCTTTCTTTTTTTCTGTTAATAATTTCTTCCTGTAAAAAAGATATTTCCACTACTGAGCTGCAAGGCTTTCCCGATGCAGTTGGAGAAATTATGGTGAAGAAATGCGCAACGGCAGGTTGCCATAACGATGTAAGTAAAGCAGCAGCCGGTGGATTATCACTCGAAACATGGGATAAACTTTTTCAGGGTGGAAGTGGTGGATCTACAGTGATTCCTTATCGAGCCGATCAAAGTTGGCTTTGTTATTTTGTAAATACTTATCAAGACCTCGGTGTAAAATTATCGCCCACCATGCCGGTGAATCAACCGAAACTTTCGCACGATGAAGTAGTGTTGTTGCAAAACTGGGTGAATGAAGGTGCTCCATCTGTTACAGGCAAAGTTGCTTTCAGTGGCGATACGAACCGGAATAAATATTACATCACCAATCAAGGTTGCGATATTATAACCGTGTTTGATACTCAATCAAAATTAGCGATGCGTTACATGGATGCTGGAATTATTCCCGGTGTGATTGAAGTTCCGCACAACATTAAAATATCTCCTGACGGAAAATTTCTATATGTAATTTTTGCTGCCGGAAGTGTTATACAAAAATTCAGTAGTGTAACAGATTCGCTCATCGGGCAAATTGACATTTCACAAGGAAGTTGGAATACATTCACTATTTCTCCAGATGGCAAGTATGCATTTATTGTTGACTTCAATCCGAACGGGCGAATTGCTTATGTAGATTTAGATAATCTGACTTTAATTAAAATGTATTCTGCAGCAACACTTTTTGTAAATCCACACGGCATCACTGCAACTGCCGATTTCAAAACATTGTATGTAACCTCGCAATACGGAAATTATATTTTGAAAATTGATGTCACCAATCCATTCCTACCCGACATTCAGCAGATCGTAATTGCACCCGGAGAAACTGCCAATAATAACAATGGTACTTATGATCCGCATGAAGTAGCGATAAGTCCGGATGAAACAAAATATTTTGTTAGTTGTCAGGCATCCAACGAGGTTCGTGTTTTTCAACGGAGTAATGATTCATTAATTAAAATTATTTCTGTTGGTAGTTTTCCATTGGAGCTTGCTTTCTCTCATAAATATCCATATGTATTTGTTACATGCGAAGAAGATCCAACCGGTAGCTTAAGTTTTAAAGGTTCCTTGTATGTTATTGATTACAATTCGCTCGATGTTGTAAAGGTTTTGCAGAATAATTTATCGGAACCACATGGAATTGGGGTTGATGATAAAAATGATCTTGTAATAATACCGAGCAGAAATATCAGTCCTATTGGTCCGGCACCACATCACACTTCCACTTGCGGTGGTAGAAATGGTTATGTTCAGTTAGTGGATTTACGCACACTGGAATTTATTCCGAATTACAAAGCGGAAGTAAGTGTTGATCCTTATCAAGTTGCTGTGAAGAATCAGTAGCATCACGAATTACATGTTGAATTAAAAAATGAAATCAAAAAAAGATTACTACTTGTTTTTGAATTTATTTATTTTCTGAAGTATATCAATATCGGCTTTGTCTTGTAGGCGACCAGCAAGCATTTTCATAACAATTAAATGATGATAATCAACTACAGGTACAAGTTGATTCTCTAAAGCAATTGTTTTTTTTTCTGTATCTGCTGCATCATAACTCAGTCCTTGCACACGAGTTAAAAAATCAATCTTGTTTGGTTTCGCACCAATATGAAACACCAGTGTTTCTTCAAAATTCATTTTACGCACTGCCTCACAACTCTCCTCTTCTATTCCATGTTCTTGCAATGCCACAACAAATTTTACTTTGTTTTCATTTGAAGGTTTGAGCCAAATATCCATATCACCTGTTCCGCGCTCGTATCCGTAAATAATTACAGCATATCCGCCAATTAAAATAAAATCAACACGATTCTTAATAAGAAGAAATAAAAACTTCCGATGCTCTTCTAAGAAAACATTCATTTTTCAAAATAAATTTTATTTCCAATAAGTGGATTTGTTTTAAGCTGTTCTGCAAATATTCTTTTTATCAATGCTGTCGCATTTTCCAAATGCTGTTCAGGTGTAAGATTGGCAAGCCACTTATAATTATCATCTTCCATTTCTTCAAACGACGAAAAGAAACGAACGGTTTTATTTGATTCAGGTATTTGAAATGGATATTCCACAGATGGTTCACTTACATTATTTAATTTTTCGTTCGGGTCTCTTTTATTTTCATCAGCCATGATTTACTAATTTAAAATTTTAATTTCTGCTTCTAAAAGATTGATGCCTTTTTATATTGTTCATTAAAAGTAATACAGTTTTATCCTACACCTACTTTGGCAACAAAACCTTTTCCCCCAGAAATTTTGGTTGTGTGTGAAATATTTTCACATCGGTAAATGCAGCAACACGCGCAAAGTATTCACGCAAATAAGTTTTCGGACTTGCATTGAACGAAACATTTTCAGCATTAAATCCAATCGCATGCAATTC
>JAHEZG010000354.1 GCA_023251195.1 Chitinophagaceae bacterium
GAAATTTTTAACGACAAACTAAACCTAACTTCTAAAAGCTACAAACTAACAGCTCTTTCAAAAGGTATCTACTTTGTTAAAGTGCAAATGCAAAACAGTGATATAGAAGTAAAGAGGTTTGTAAAGGAGTAAAAAGCGTGTAATTAAAAATTGAATGCAGCAAAGATGATCTTATAATCGTCAGTGTATTTATAAATTCATATTCCTAAAATTCAAACTTATGAAATCATTTTTTCTGAAAGCAATTAAGTTTGTTTTAATAGCACAATTTATTTCTTTGTTTGCCACGAACTTAAAAGCCCAGGGTTGGGGAACAATAGATAGTTTAAAATTAATTCCGGACTCACCAACCGAAACAAGCACGGTTCAGGTAGCCTGCTTTGCCACCTTTGGTTCAGGCGATTGTTTTATTGTTGATACCTCAATTACTATTTCTGGCAATGTAATTACTGTTCAAGCCTATCACATGATTGGTATGCTTACTTTCATTTGCAATTCAGAAGATACAATTACCCTGGGTAGTAATTTTCCTTCTGGTAATTACACCGTAATTTATAATTTAAATGATAGTGGCATTGTAGCTTTAAATACTGACACTCTTTTCTTCAGCATTCCTGTTACAGAAGGAATTAGTACAGTTCACTTGACTTCGAAAATAAATTGCTGGCCCAATCCTGCCGGCAACGAATTAGTTGTGCAGTTGCCTGACGATTTTGGCAGCGGACTTATTCTCATTTCTGATTTGACGGGAAGGGTTCTTAAAACTTTCAGACAGAAAACCCGGTTAGAAAAATATGATATCAGTTCGTTGGCAATTGGATTTTATTCCGTGCGAATTGAATTATTCGATGGAAGTATTGAAGTAAAAAAAATCTGTAAAGGATTTTGAAAGAACACAATTAAATTATTAAAAAAGGAAACTGTTTTTATTAAAGGAGTCTTAATTTATTCAGTTACTTATTCAGCATTCAATTATGCTTGCTTGGAATCTTTTAGTTTCCTGCGTTATTGTGTGAAGTGATATTGCAGTATCGATTAAAAATTTCCGAAACGCTAAACACTTTCAAACACTAATCAGTTATGAAAAAGCAAATTTCAGTTTTACTGTTTTTTTTATTATCCATCCAGTTTGGATTTACATCTTGTACTAAAAAAACTGCCGAATCAAATCCGAATTTTTCGTTAACCGAATTTCTTATTGCAGCACCTTGGAAAGTTTCTTATTTCAAAAACGGCCCTAATGAAATAACTACTGAATTTGAAAATTACACCATAACCTTTTTAAGCAACGGAAAAATTTATGCGGCAAATTCTGTAGAAACTATTACCGGATCATGGACAAACGAAAACAGTGCAACACAATTAAATTTATTAGTAAACGGAAACAATCCATTGCCTTACTTAAGTAAAAACTGGATGGTTACATCAACTGAAAATTCAACACTTATTTTACAGGAAAATAATTCAGGTTTTATTAATGAATTAAGATTGGTGCGAAAATAATTTCCGCCGTGCATGTTGTCAGCTGATGCTTAACTATTTAACTTCAAACTTGCACAAGACACATTTAAAATTTTTAAGAGCAGAGTTTTTCCAATGTAAGGTTTATTAAATTCTGAACCGCCTTATGACCGTTTTTACTGAATTGTTTTAATACACGGTTGGCCACAATAGCACTCAACGATAAAGCATCGTGACCCATCATTCGCGCCATTCCATAAATGGCAGCTGTTTCCATTTCGAAATTGGTTATGCGGGTATTTCGAAATTGAAATTTATTTAAATCATTAATAAGATTCGGAAGTGCAAGTTTGTTGCGAACCACTCTTCCTTGTGGACCGTAAAATCCCGGGCAGGTTACAGTTATTCCCTGTGAAATGTTTTTATCAGAAAATAATTTAAGCAAATTTGGAGATGATGAAATTACTGTTGGATGAATTTTTGATTCAGTTTTCAATACCTGATTGGAAAATTCCAAAGCAATATTTTTTTCAATAGCTGATAGTTTGGGGCGATAAAAATTCAATAGATTATCTAAACTCAATCCGAAACCCGAAGCCACAAAACTATCAACCGGAATTTCGGACTGTAATGCGCCTGAAGTTCCAATGCGAATAATCTGTAACGATTTTTTTTTCGCTTTTATCATTCGTGTTTTCAAATCAACATTTACAGCGGCATCTAATTCGGTTAATACAATATCAATGTTATCAGGTCCAATTCCGGTAGAAATTACTGTGATTCTTTTTTTTCCAATTCGACCTGTATGAGTTACAAATTCGCGGTTTTGTTTTTTCACTTCAATTTTATCAAAGTGCTTTGAAACTTCTTTTACACGGTCAGGGTCGCCAACTGTAATTATAGTGTCAGCAATTTCATGTACATGCAATTGCAAATGGTAAACACTTTTGTCGGCATTCAGAATTAATTCAGATTCAGGAATCGGCTTCATTTTCTATGCATTATTTTCGCGCTCTCAAATAAAATCACTTTCAGATGAAATTGCCATTAAAAAAATTATTAGTACCAACAGATTTTTCAGCCATTTCGCTCAACGCATTGGATTATGCAGCCAGCATTGCGAAAATTACCGGAGCAGAAATTACATTGTTGCATGTTTACGATTTACCCGACATGCCTAAAAAGAATCAGGCATTTGACCTTGCCTCTTTAATTGAAAAAGGAATTTCGGATAAGATAGATGCAATAAAAGCAAAGGATAAAAATTTAACCGGAATAACATTGCATGCAAAAGTCGTTACCGGAAAAATTCATGAACAGATTGAAGAAGTAGCCAGTCAGATAAAAGCAGATATGATTGTGATGGGTACCCATGGCAGCAGCGGCATTCGTAAAATCGGAAAATTATTGTTGGGTTCAAATGCATATCGGGTTGTAAACAATGCCCCTTGTCCGATTATCACTATTAAAGAAGTGAATAAAAAAATCGGATTTAAAAACATCATTTTACCAATTGATAACAGCAAAGAAACCATGAAGAAAGTAGGCTTGGCCATTGAGTGGGCCAAAGCATTCGACAGTAAAATTCACATTCTGGCTCTCACAGCTTTTTTTGAAGAGTTGGTAGTGCAGATAAAAGATTTAAAAGATCAGGTAGAGGAAATTGAACAGCTGCTTAAGAAAAACGAAATCAAGTACGAGTCACGAATGATTCGCCACCAGCGTATTTCAGAATCGGTAATGTCGTATGCCGAAAAAGTAAATGCTGATTTAATTATGATAGTGACAGAGCAGGAAAATGCTTTGGCTGAAATGATTATTCACAGTGCTGCCCGAAACATTGTTACTGAATCACCTGTTCCGGTGCTAAGTATCAATATTGGAAAATAAATTTTTGCTTTAACTTTTTTTTGAAATGCCTGAACAAGTGTTCAGGCATTTTTTTATTTGACTTCTTCTGAAATAACATTTCGACAAGCGCTGCGTGAAATTGATGCGATTTTATTCTGTCAGTCTGAGCTTGTCGAAGACTCCTCCTGTATTCCGCCTAACCATTTTCCGAAGAAGTTGATTGAAAATTCAATTGTTCAAATCAACCCTGTTTGGGAATTTATTTTTCTTTTCTTTATCCCCTCAAAAAAAAGATTTCATGAACTTAAACTTCCTTCGGTTTTTCATTCCCACCGACCGCAAATTTTTTCCGTTGTTTGAACGAGCTGCTTCCAACTTAGAAATAGGAGGGCAGTTAATTTATCAGTTAATGTGCACCCACGACAAGGAAGAACGAAGCCGGCTGATTAGAACCATTGAAGACATTGAACACAACGGCGATGAAATAACACATGAAATTTTTCAGGAACTTTCTAAAAACTTTATTACTCCTTTTGATCGCGAAGACATACACCGCCTCGTAAGTGCGATTGATGATGTGCTCGATTACATTCATG
>JAHEZG010000355.1 GCA_023251195.1 Chitinophagaceae bacterium
ATTAAATACACATCCACTGCCCGACTATGTTATTGAACCAAATTCAGTAAGCTTTACACCCGGAATAGTTTCAGCAGGTGTTGATTCATTTGCATTAAATCTGGTGATTACCAATATCGGAAAAGCAATACCCGACAGTATGTTTGTTGATATCACCCGCATATTTCCAAACGGGCAGCAATATCCGGTGGCGCACCGAAAGGTAAAGGCCACTTACTTTTTGGATACTTTATCATTCAATATCAAAACAAGTGCACTTTCAGCTTTGGGGTTAAATCAATTCAGTATAAAAGTTGAAGCCGATAATCACATAATTGAATCGTCAGAAACCAATAATAATTTAACAGTTGACCTGTTAATTTTAAGTGATGATATTATTCCGGTTTATCCTTATGAATTTTCAATTGTTAACCATCAGAATGTAGTTTTGAATGCATCAACGGTAAATGCATTCGCTTCCTCCAAGCAATATGTTTTTCAGATTGACACGACCG
Source organism: Chitinophagaceae bacterium (assembly GCA_023251195.1). GTDB lineage: Bacteria > Bacteroidota > Bacteroidia > Chitinophagales > UBA10324 > UBA10324. The sequence continues at coordinate 495 of JAHEZG010000355.1, forward strand.
AAAATTTTAATTCATCAGTTTTTCAGGAAATAAAAATTAATCAGATTGGTGGCGTAGCAAAATGGAAACCTGCAATTACCCTTCAAGACAGCACTGTTTATTACTGGAGAACTTCACTCGACACACTTTACAACAATGATTTCAGCTGGCATAACAGTTCCTTCGTTTATATCAATGGTTCTTCACCAGGATGGAATCAATCCCATTATTTTCAATACCTGAAAGATAAATTTGCGAGTATTGAATTACCAAGTAATCGGATTTTTAAATACACTGATGATCTGATTACTATCGGGGTTTATGATGGCATTACAAATTATTATTCAGGAGGGCCGCTCGGTTGGGATGAACCTTCGTACTTTATTAATAATGTTCGAATGGCCAACTGGACATGCGGAACCGGCGCCAATTTGCTTTTTGCAGTTATTGATTCACTTACCGGCTTGCAATGGGAAAGTGTAAATCAGGGAACAGGATATGGACAATATGGAAACATACATTGCTGGCCAAACAATTTAAATGCATTTTATTTTGATGCCAACAACCCAGCATCTTTTCCAGCAATTGAAGCTTTTATTGATACCATTCCGCAGGGCGATTATGTATTAGCCATGTCGTTAAACAATGCCGGAATGCCAAATTGGGATCAAAACATGAGAGATGCATTTCACACGCTTGGTGCCATGAATCTCGATACAATAACTACCACACAACCCTATGTTTTATTCAGTAAAAAAGGCAGTCCGTTTTATCCGGCTACTGAAATTATAGGCGATTCTTTTGATGCAATAATTGATACAAGTTTTGTGATTCAAGGATTCTGGGACAGAGGATATCTTGAAACTCCTCTTATTGGTCCTGCGCGACAATGGACATCACTTCATTGGAAAAAACATGAACTTGAATCAGGAGCAGACAGCATTAATTTGGAATTAATAGGAATTGATAACAATGGAATTTCCACAGTGCTTGTTCCTTCAATTGTTTCAGCCGATACTATTATTTCCGGTATTGATGCCACCAATTATCCTTATTTAAAAATGCGTATCAGTTCAACAGATACTACAAACCGAACTCCTGTTCAGCTTGATTCATGGCGAATCAATTACATGGGTGTTCCTGAAGCTGCACTAAATCCAGCGGCATACATGGCATTTGATGATACAGTGAACATTTATCAAAACATGAAACTTGATATTGCAATTGAAAACCTGAGCGATTACGATATGGATAGTATAACAATGAAATACAATGTAACTGATGCAACCAATCAATCACATATAAACTATTCAAAACTTGATAGCCTGCATGCAAATGATACCTTGCATACATCTTTTTATTTTCCGGTTACCAGTGGCGCGTTTGCCGGTTTAAATTCCATTGTTATTGATGCAAACCCGTTCGATAACAATCATCAGGCTGAACAATATCATTTTAACAACCTGGGTGCATTGCATTTTAATTCAATCAAAGACTTAATCAATCCTTTTCTTGATGTTACTTTCGATGGTGTTCGAATCCTGGATGCCGACATTGTATCGGCAAAGCCTGAAATAAATATTCAACTCAAAGACAATAATTTAAAATTACTGATCAATGATACTTCGCTAATGAAAATTCATTTTGTGTATCCCGATGGTTCTTCCCACAAAGTAAATTTTGATGGAACCCAGTTTGTATTCAATTCAGCCGATTCAACACAATTAAATAAAAGCAACAATGCTTCGGCAATTTTAAAACCGGTATTTGATATGGATGGAATTTATCACCTGTATGTGCAAGGTTTCGACCGCAGCGGAAATGCATCGGGCGATTATGCTTACCAGGTTTCATTTGAAGTAATAAATAAACAAATGATTTCAAATGTTTTGAATTATCCAAACCCATTTACAACACAAACAAAATTTGTATTTACACTAACCGGCTCTGCAGTACCGGATTTTATGAAAATTCAAATACTGACTGTTTCAGGTAAAGTGGTTCGTGAAATATATAAAAGCGAATTGGGCAATCTGCACATCGGACGAAACATTACTGAATTTGCATGGGACGGAACCGATCAATATGGCGATGCACTTGCTAATGGATTATATATCTATCGTGTAATTGCTAATTCAAATAATGAAACCATAGATAAATACGATACCGGTACCGATCAGTATTTTAAAAATGGAATAGGAAAAATGTACCTGATGCGATAAATAATTTGATTTCAATTAAAACTGAAACGCTCCGGAATTTTACCGGAGCGTTTTGTTTTTTAGCTGCATTGCTTAACAAAATGAAAAAGAAATATTCAATGCAAAGTATTTCTTTTGCCGTTCGAAAATAAAATGGGTTGAATAAACAGCTGCCTTAATTTTAATCAGAAACAAAAGCATCAACTACAATTAATAGAATTGTTTTCAGAATGAAAAATATAAAACTTATAGAAGTAAAATCAGAAATCGGTGCCGGCACCCGTGGTGCAAGCCTTGGTATTGAGGCCATAAAAATTGCCGCGTTTGATTTCGGAAGCGATTTTTTTAAGCGGTACCAGAGTCAGGAAATTCAAACTGAAAACCAAATGTTGTACGAGCCTTCACGATCCAGTTACGCCCGCCGAATTAAAGGAGTGTTAAGTGTAAGTGAGCGAGTAGCCGAATCAGTAAAAGGAATTCTGGATGAAGGAAATTTTCCGATTGTGTTAAGCGGCGATCACAGTACCTCTGCCGGAACCATTGCCGGAATAAAAATGGCACACCCAAATGCTCGCATTGCTGTTGTTTGGATTGATGCTCATGCCGATTTACACTCGCCCTACACTACACCAAGTGGAAACATGCACGGAATGCCTTTATCAGCTGCGTTGGGTGAAGATAATTTAACCATGAAAGTGAATAATGTTGATGAAACCATTAAAGACTACTGGGAAAAATATAAAAACATTGGTGGTATCTCGCCAAAAATCAGATACGATAATTTAGTGTATGTGTGCCTTCGTGATTTTGAACAGCAGGAAGATTTTTTATTGAAGCAACACCGTGTTCGTGTAATTACAACCGATGAAATAGTGAACTACGGAATTGATAAAGCCGCGCGCGAAGTGTTGTACGCTGTAGAGCCCTGCGATTACATATATATTTCTTTTGATGTTGATTGCATGGATTCAACCATCAGCAAGGGAACAGGCACTCCTGTTCCAAATGGCATAACAGAAAAGCAGGCTGCAAGTTTAATTCTGCGATTAATGCAAGATGAAAAAGTTTGTTGTTTTGAAGTAACTGAAGTGATTCCAACTTTGGATAAAGAAAATCTGATGGCTGAAAATGCTTTTGAGATTTTACAAAAAGTAACAAATCAATTGTATAACGATTGGGCGGAGGAGTAAATCAGTCGGCAGTATTCAGTAGG
>JAHEZG010000048.1 GCA_023251195.1 Chitinophagaceae bacterium
TGGTGATAAAAAACAAAAACGGAACTGCTCCGGGAATGTGGTTTCAGCAGGAGAAAAAAGTTTTTATTTCGATGCCCGGTGTTCCTTATGAAATGAAAACAATGCTGACCGATGAAGTGGTTGACCGATTAAAAAAAATTTTTTCATTTCCGATTATTATTCATCGCACCATTATGACCTGCGGAATCGGTGAATCATTTCTTGCGGAGTTAATAAAAGACTGGGAAGAAAATCTTCCTGCGCATTTTCGATTTGCCTACTTACCCGCATTGAATCAATTGCGTTTGCGAATAACAGCAACCGGAACAGATGAATCGAAACTGAAAAACGAAATTGCAGAACAGGAACACAAACTCATTCCGCTCATTGACAAATTTGTTTTCGGTTACGATGATGAACCTTTGGAAAGTGTGGTTGGAAAAATGCTGAAAGAAAGAAATGCAAACATCGCCCTCGCTGAAAGTTGCACAGGCGGATATATTGCCCACAAGCTGACTTCCATTTCAGGAAGTTCATCTTACTTCGATGGCTCACTGATTACTTACAGTTACGATGCGAAAGAAAATTTTCTCGGTGTGAATCACGAAACACTGTTACACTCCGGCGCAGTGAGTGAAGAAACTGTTCGCGAAATGGTGGCAGGTGTAAAACAAAAATTCAAAACCACTTATGCCATTGCAGTGAGCGGTATTGCCGGTCCCGATGGCGGCACTACTGATAAACCGATTGGTACAGTATGGATTGCACTCGCCACTGAAAAAGAAATTATTGCAAAGAAATTTTTCTTTCATAGAAACCGCATACAGAATATTGAAATGACTTGCGTGGCTGCGTTGAATCTATTGCGAATGGAATTACTCGGAACATTAGAGCATTAACCAACATAAAATTTCCAAACAAATTTTGATTCTTATTTTCGCGGCAGAAAAAAAATACAATGGCTGAAGTGGAACTCATTATGCCCAAGATGGGCGAAAGCATAACAGAAGCAACCATTCTGAAGTGGCTGAAGAACGAAGGCGATAAAGTGGAACTGGATGAAGCTGTTTTGGAAATTGCAACCGATAAAGTGGACAGCGAAGTGCCTTCTCCGTTTGCTGGCACTGTTTCAAAAATTCTTTACAAAGTGGGCGATGTGATTGCAGTGAATAAACCGATTGCTATTATTTCAACCGGTGCTGCGGCAACAAAATCTTCTGCTCCTATTGCTGCCCCGACTGTTACACCCGCACAAAAAACGGCAACAGCAGTTCAATCTGCTCCGGCTGTTACAGTTGCGCAAACCGCAACCAACGGACACAGCAATGGTGCTCGCTTTTATTCTCCGCTCGTTTTAAATATTGCACGAAGCGAAGGAATCAGCATGAGCGAACTCGAAGCAATGGCAGGAACCGGATTAGAAAATCGGGTGACTAAAAAAGATATTCTGAATTATGTAAGCACACGAAAGAGCGGAGGTGCAATTCAAACTGTAACAGTTCAGCCAACAACAGCAACTGCTCCCGAACCAACTTATCAGCAACCAACTGTAACAATCGGCGGCAATGTTGAAATTATAGAAATGGATCGCATGCGCAAACTTATAGCCGATCACATGGTGATGAGCAAGCGAGTGAGTGCGCATGTCACTTCATTTGTTGAAGCAGATGTAACCAATCTGGTTTTGTGGAGAGAGCGCGTGAAAAAAGATTTTGAAAAACGCGAAGGAGAAAAAATAACTTTTACTCCCTTATTTATTGAAGCGATTGTGAAAGCGATAAAAGATTTTCCATTGGTGAATTCTTCATTGAACGGAACACAAATCATTCGAAAAAAAGATATTAATATCGGAATGGCTGCTGCACTTCCAAGTGGAAATTTAATTGTGCCTGTTATTAAAAATGCTGACACAAAAAATTTAATCGGCATTACCAAAGAAGTAAATGATTTAGCCAATCGCGCCCGCAAAGGTCAATTGAAACCAAACGAAATTGAGGGCGGAACTTTTACTGTTACCAATGTCGGAACATTCGGAAACCTGATGGGTACCCCAATCATTAATCAACCACAAGTTGCAATCATGGCAACCGGAGCAATAAAGAAAAAACCGGTTGTACTGGAAACTCCACAAGGAGATGTGATTGCTATTCGGCATATGATGTTCTTATCGCTTTCTTACGATCATCGAATTGTAGATGGAGCACTGGGCGGTTCATTCCTGAGAAAAGTTGCAGATTACTTAGAGCAGTATGATTTAAACAGAGCTTACTAAAAACAAAATTATGTACGAAGCATTTTTAAAAACACATTCTTATTTAAGATGGGTGGTATTAATTCTTGCGCTAATAACAGTTGTAAAATATTTAATTGGATGGTTGCAAAAAAAATCTTTCACAGCTTCTGAAAATAAAATCAGTTTGTTTTATTCGATAGCGATGGATATACAATTGATAGTTGGATTGGTGCTTTATTTATTTCTCAGCCCAATCACTAATTCATTTCACATTGACATGAAAGATACATTCAGTCGTTTCTGGGGAATGGAACATATAACAATGATGATTTTATCCGTTGCATTGGTTCATATTGGAAGAGTGGTAGTAAAAAAAGCAAAAACAGATGCCGCAAGATTTTCAAAAGGCACCATTTATTTTCTGCTTTCATTATTAATAATGCTTGTATCAATTCCATGGCCCTTCCTCGAGATCATTGGCAGGTCTTGGTTCTAATCTGTTAAGAAATTCAATCACACAATAGTTTTACAGGAAAAATATTTTCAAAGATTTTTTGAAAATCGTTTGATATTTGAAATTATTTGGTTCTCTTTATACCAACTTACAAATTAAAACCAAACCAAAATTTATGGAATACTTTTCTCCACCCCCTAAAAGGATTGGATTCAGTAAAGCAATCTTTACTTTCCTCCTTCTTTCTCTCGTGTTTTCTTACACGAAATCAAATGCGCAATACTGTACACCTATTTACGGGTATGGTGCTTGCGATGAATTTATCAGTAATGTAACCATTGGTTCAATTAATTACGGCAGTGTTTGTGCTGGCCCAAGCCAATATGAAGATTTCACTTCAACATTTACTGATTTATTTGCCGGTTTAAGCTATCCGGTTTCAGTAACTGTTGGTCCTCCATTTTATAACGGAGATCAGGTAGGAATTTTTGTGGACTATGATCAAAACGGAGTTTTATCTGACGCCGGAGAAGCATTCTTTCTAACTGATGTTGGAGGCGGTGTTTTTACCGGAAATGTTGATGTTCCAGTAACTGCTCTTTTAGGCATCACCCGATTGCGTGTTATGATGTCGTATAATGTAGCCCCTGAACCATGTAATTTGAATGCCTCCTTCTTTGGTGAAACCGAAGATTATACAGTAAATATTCAACCTGGCCCAAGCTGCCCATTCTCAACTGCATTAAATGTGACCAATATCACAACAACATCAGCTGATTTAAACTGGACTGGAAATGGATTGGCTATTGAATATAAAGTCCGTTACAAATTAACAACTGACCCTACTTCAGTATCTACCTGGGCAAACCCAACAATCGTTACTGCACCAACAACGACACTGGCAGTTTCTGGTTTATCTCAAGCATCACAATATGAATTTCAGGTTTCTTCGTTTTGCAGCGCAACAGATTCAAGCGGCTATCCATTTTCAGCATATTGGAATACAGCTTGTTTTGATTGTCCTGCATCTTCAATTCCGGAAGCAGAAGCTTGCGGTTCAGATGTGAATGGTGGTTGTAATATGACCATTCCTTTTTTCGAGCCTATTAATTGTGGAGATACAATTTGCGGTACTGCTTGGGCCGAAGTGAATATTGACTTTCCATTTGGGGGTCGTGATACTGATTGGTTTACTTTTGATGTAACTGTCCCTGGTGTATATACGATTGTAGCTAAAACCATGTTTCCTGCTCAAATGGGATACATTGGTCCAAATGCTGCTTGCCCAATAACAGCATTTACTGATTATGTAACATCACCAAATGAATGTGATTCATTAAGCCTGACCGGATATTTATCAGCAGGAACCTGGATTTACTTTATTTCACCAAGCGTATTTACTGGATATTCATGCGGTGGTGGAATGAATAATTACTTAACCTATGTGTGCGCACCAAATCCTCCAATAGTAGTAGCCAATGACATATGCGACAGTGCTGTTTTAATAACACAAAACCCAACCTGCGTTCCAACTTCCGGTGATGTTGCAGGAGCATTTATTCAATCAGGGCCTGCTTGCAACGGGACTGCTGAAGATGATGTTTGGTATAAATTTGTTGCAAATACTAATGCAGTTTTTGTTCAAGTTACTGGTTCATCAGGTTTTTTTCCGGTAGCTGAAGTTTATGATGGCTGTGGCGGAAATCAATTGGCTTGCATCGCAGGCAGTGGAACTGGTGGAATTGCTACTTCTGTTTTTTATCCGACTGTAGGTCTCACCTATTATATTCGAGTTTATGATTTATTCAATACAGTTCCTGCTACTACAACATTCGAAATTTGTGTGTTTGATGCACCACCACCTCCACCTCCATGTTTTGAGTGCCCGCTAAATTCAATTCCTGAATCTGAAGCTTGTGGTGCTGATGTGAATGGTGGTTGCAATATGGCAGTTCCATTTTTCGAACCTATTGCCTGTGGCGACACGATATGCGGGAATGCATGGATGACCGGTGGCAATAGAGACACTGATTGGTATTCAATAGATATTACAACTCCGGGTGTTTACACATTTGTTGCGATCACTCAATTCCCTTGTTCAATGGGGTTTGTTGGGCCAAATGCTGTTTGCCCGATTTTTCAATTTGATCAGTTTGTTAATACGCCAAACGAGTGCGATACTTTAAGCATCACCAGTGTACTTTCTGTTGGTACTTATATTTATGTAATTGTACCCTACAATCCGGCTTTTGATGGTTATCCATGCGGAAGTGGAAAAAACACTTATGTTACATATGTATGCGCGCCAAACCCCCCTTTAACAGTTGCCAATGACATCTGTGACAGTGCACTTTTAATAACACAAAATACAACTTGCCAACCTACTACCGGTGATGTAGCAGGAGCAACTATTCAGTCTGGTCTTGGTTGTTCTGGTGGATTTGGTGAAGATGATGTTTGGTTCAAATTTGTTGCTACCGGTAATAGTGCAGTAGTTCAGGTTACACCATCAGCAAGTTTTGATGCAGTGATCGAAGTTTTTGATGCTTGCGGTGGAAATTCAATTGCCTGCATTGATAATTCATTTGCTCAAGGCGGTATTGAATCACAGGAAATAACAGGATTAAATTTTGGTCAGACCTATTACATTGGTGTCTATGACTATTCCTTTACTCCTCCATTAACAACCACTTTTGATATTTGTGTATTTGATGTGCCACCACCATGTGTGGTATGTCCATCAGCTACTGCGTTGCAGGAAAATGAAGTATGTGGTTCTGATGCGAATGGTGGTTGCAACATGACTGTTCCTTTCTACGAACCTATTTCTTGTGGCGATACAATATGCGGAACTGTTTGGGCCGATGTAACACCAGCATTCCCGTTTGGTGGTCGTGATACAGATTGGTTTGTATTTACCATTGCATCTGCATCCAATGTTTCGTTTACTGTAAATTCAGGATTTACCAGGTTGGTTGGATTTATTGATGCAGCACTTGGTTGTCCGGTAAATAATTTCTTAGCTTTTGCCGATGGTACTACAGAATGTGATACCACATCGGTTGCAGCGAATCTTCAAGCCGGAACATATTGGGCTTTTGTTGCACCAGATGTTTTCACCGGTTATCCATGCGGTGGTTCAAAATCAAATTACACTGCTATACTTACCTGCAGTGCGCCTGCACCACCTCCTGCAAATGACAGCTGTCAAAATGCGATTACTGTAAATTGTGGTGATGTTGTAACAGGTTCAACTGTTTATGCAACTGCAGATGCCAATGCAACTTTCTGCGGAACAACGCCTGAAGCGCCTGGCGTGTGGTACATGTTTGCCGGTGACGGATCAATTGTAACAGCATCATTATGTAATGGAACTGCATATGACAGTAAACTGAATGTTTATTCAGGCGATTGCAGTACATTACTTTGTGTAGATGGCAATGATGATTTTTGCGGGTTGGCTTCTCAGATTTCTTTCCCAACTACTGTTGGTACTAATTATTATATTCTTGTAAACGGTTATAGTGTTGCTACCGGTGATTTCCAATTGGAAATTACTTGCGCTGCACCACCTGTAAACGATGAACCTTGTGGTGCTTTACAACTTGCATTAGGTTCAAATGGCCCATATGATAATTCAAACGCAACTTCAAATCCAAGTGAACCAACACCTCCTGCAACTGGATTTCAAACTCAGGATGGTTGGGGAGAAAACGGTGCAGATAATACACTTTGGTTTGTTTTTGTAGCACCTGCTTCCGGTAGAATAACAATTCAGTCTCCCGGATTTGATTCTCAACTTGCTATTTGGGATGCTGCAGATTGCAATGCGATTTTAAATGGTGGTGCAATCTTGATTGGTGCAAATGATGATGATCCTGATTTTATTGCCCATAATGGAGCTATGTTTTCATCTTATGTATATACAAATTGTTTAATGCCTGGCCACACTTATTATGTTCAGTTAGATGGTTACTTCGGAACTGTAGGTTCTACTGACATAATTTTAACTGATCCAGGTACATTGGACGCTTCATTCGGAACTGTTCAAATCCGATATTGCCCTACTGTTACTTCCGTACTTTTAACACCTGTAACACCTGGTGGAACATTTAGTGGACCTGGTGTAAGCGGAAATACCTTCTCACCTGCAACTGCAGGAATTGGTGGCCCATATGAAATCGTTTATTCATTATTAGGATGTATAAATGACACTATTTCAACTGTAGTGGAATATCCGGTTGCCGATATTACTCCTCCGGGACCAATTTCGGTTTGTTATGGACAGGCAATTCCTTTAACCACTCCTTATGTAGCCGGTTATAAATACAAATGGAAACGCGCGCAGGTTACAGTAGCAACCGGCACTAATACTTATACTCCGGTGTCATCAGGCACATGGAATTATAGCGTAAAAGTGACAGATTCATTGGGTGGCGGTTGTTATACATTCGATACTGTTTCGTACAAAATTATCAACTTCCCAAATCCAACCTTAATAGTTGGACCATGTATTAATAACACCATTGTTTTAACTTCAAGTGTAACAAATCCAAACCTGAATTATCAGTGGGTTAAATGGAATACTCCAATCAACGGAGCAACCAACACTTCATATACTGTTACTACCAATGGCGGTTATAGAATTGCTATTACTGATTCTTGCGGAACTTTGCGCTTTACTCCATTAACAGTGTTTAATGTAACAACTTGCCGTGTTGAGGAATTAACAGAACAGCAAGCTGCCCAAATGGTAGATGTGGCTCTTTATCCAAATCCAAACAGCGGTCAGTTTACCATTGACTTAAATGCTTATGACTTATCATCAAGTTTAGTGAGTGTTGAAGTTTACAATGTACTTGGTCAGGTTGTTTATTCCAATACTTTAATGCTTACAGAAGGAAAATTGAATAACATTATTCAGTTACCGGCAACTGTTGAAGATGGACTTTACAATGTGAAAATCAAGAAAGGTAACTATGAAACTTATACAAAAATTGTAGTTTCAAAATAGATTAATCTTTCGTTAGTTAAATAAGAAAGGCTCCTTAACAGGGGCCTTTCTTATTTAATTATTTCTGCTATTTTTATATATAATTTTTATCTGCCTATGTCTATTCAGAGAAGAACAAAGGAATATTTTACTTTTTCTAAAAAAGATAAACGAGCTGTTTTAATTTTATCAGTATTAATTGTATTGCTGGCAATATCACCACAGGTATATCTCTTATTTGTTTCGGAAGAAAAGCTTGACGATAAAAAATTTGAAACAGATGTGAAAAAATTTTATGCCTCACAACCAGCCGAAAAGCCTTCTGATAAATTTGATGAAAATGAATTTGTACAAAATGATTTCGCGGCTGATTCAAAAAAAGAATCGTACACAGGAAAAACGATAGCCACCCTGTTTAATTTTGATCCAAACACTTGTGATGAAAATGATTTTGCAAAACTGGGATTAGACAGCCGGACCATTAAAAGCATTGTTAATTATCGAAATAAAGGCGGCCGGTTTAAATCAGCTCAGGACTTCAAGAAAATTTATACCCTTTCAGATGAAGAATTTAATTTGTTAAAAAATTTTATTGTCATTGAAAATTCATTTCCACCTATATCGAATGAAAATCATAAAACTTTTTCCGCTTACAAGCAAAATATTCTTGACATTAACACTGCCGATTCTATAGCATGGGTGATGCTTCCGGGTATTGGTCCTTACCTGACTTCAAAAATTTTAAAATATAAAAATGCACTCGGTGGATTTTCGTCGGTGAATCAGATTGCTGAAGTGTATGGAATGAAACCGGAAACTTATGCAGTCATTAAAGAAAAAATTGTGTGTGATGTAACAGTTCCGAATGCAATCCGGAAAATAAATCTGAATACTGCCGGAAAGGATGAGTTAAATTTTCATCCGTACATCAATTCAAAACAGGCAATGGTTTTAGTAAACTATCGTGAGCAACATGGTGCTTTTAAAAATGTGGACGAAATAAAAAACACCGACTCATTCTCCGAATCAGAATTTGAAAAAATAAAACCCTACTTAACTGTTAACTGAAAGGAATCATAACTTTCAAACACGAAGGAATAATTTCAACTTCTGCTGGTAAATTATAATAAGGTTCGCCATCTAATTCCAGAATATTTTCTCCTTCGCATTTTATAAGGGCTTTAATTCCTGAAAAAGTTTTCACCTTCTGATGTTTTGTAAAACTTCCGGAAAACAATCCTTTCAGATTCAGAATAATTTGTGGAATAGAAATATCGCCGATGACTGTGATATTTAATTTTCCATCAATCATCGTTGCGTCGGGGCATTGTTTTATTCCACCACCGTTGCTGTGATTATTTCCGATGGCGACTGAAAATATTTTTCCACTCAATTCTTTTCCATCAACTGTTAAACTTACCTGTTGTGCTTTGTAACTGAATAAAGAAGTTGCAAGACATCGCAGATAAACCAACTTGCCACCGTTGCCTTTCATCTTTTCGTTGTGTGCTTTTACTGCTACATGCGAATCGAAACCACACCCCCCCATACTAATTATGTAAGCTGTTTTATTTTCATTCAGGAATGTAACCTTGATTGCATCCTGTAACACTTCAGTATTTTTTTTCAGGAGTTGAATGATTTGTTCCTTTCGCTTTGGCAATTTCCAGTAGTTCGCGAAATCATTTCCGGTTCCCATTGGGATTAATCCTAAACTAATTTGTTTCGATTCAACTTGTTGCTGTAACAGAATTCCATTCGCCACCTGGTGCAAAGTGCCATCGCCGCCAACTGCAATAATTTTTCGGTAACCGTCACGAATGGCATCTTGTGTAAGCACAATGGCATCGCCTGCCTTTTGCGTTTGTTTCAGGGCGAATGCAATATTGTTTTGATGCAATTCAGTTTCAAAGTTTTTCCAGAAACGAAGTGATTTTCCGCCCGAAGAAACCGGATTAAGAATAAATGCAAATGAATTTTCGAGACTCAATTTTTAATTTTTGGTTTGTTGTTTACTATTTTTTCAATCTCGTTCATTACTTCATCCGTCAGCAAATTAACTGATTCGGAAGATTTCAAATTTTCTTTCAACTGTTCCAGTTTTGATGCACCAATAATTACTGTACTCACATTTTTATTTTTCAGGCACCAGGCGATTGCCAATCTTCCCAATGGAACTCCGAGTTTTTCTGAAAGCAGATTTAATTTTTTTACTTTTTCCAAACGGGCAGTATCTCCTAAAGTTTTTTCGCGCAGCCATTCCAATCCCTTTAATGCAAGACGCGAATTTTTCGGAACACCATTCAAATATTTTCCGGTTAATAAGCCGGAGGCAAGCGGCGACCAGATGGTGGTTCCCATTCCGAATTGCGAATACAAATTATGATACTCACTTTCAAACCGTTCGCGGTGTAACAGATTGTATTGCGGTTGTTCCATAGTCGGAGCCAGCAGATGATTTTGCTTTGCGATTGCATGCGCTTCAGTAATTTGTTCTGCGCTCCACTCACTCGTTCCCCAGTATAAAATTTTTCCCTGCATAAATAATTGGTGCATGGTGAAAACAGTTTCTTCAACAGGTGAATTCGGATCAGGGCGGTGACAGAAATATAAATCGAGATAACTCACCTTTAATCTTTTCAAGGCCGCATCACACGCTTCGAAAACATGCTTTCGGCTGAGTCCGGTTTGATTCGGCAACTTACCACCCGTTCCAAAAAAAACTTTGCTGCTCACCACATAAGTATCGCGCGACCATTTCATCTTCTGCAAAATTTTCCCCATCAGAATTTCCGATTTGCCATACACATATCCTTCCGCGTTATCGAAAAAATTCACCCCATTATCATAAGCATACTTCATGCACTTTTCCATGGAATCATTTGAACCCAACTTCGCAAAGTTGAGCCACGAGCCATACGACAATTCACTTACCTGCAATCCGGATTTTCCAAGTTGGCGATAATTCATTTCTGTTTTTTTCTCAAACTTACACATCAAAATCTTTTGTTGGTCTTGTATGACAAATCATACAAACAAAAATGATTTTGTTTGAAAGCAACATTTTACAAACGGCGCAAAGCGAGGAACAGCAATAGTTTTGTGAAAATTTTTTTTATGGCTACCGCAGTTTTTACACTTTCAGCATTGGTACTGGTAATTACAGCTGTGATGATTAAAGCTCAGAAGCGAGTTAGATAAATTTTCAAAAAACATTAGTAATTTCTGCTTCTGGTATTCAGCAGCACACCACAATCATCTGATTTCGTCAGCGATTATTTTTTCGAAATAAAATTCCACGACACATAAAACAAAAAAGACCGCCCCGAAAACCGGAGCGGTCTTTTTCATTTGATGCAGCAAATTAATTTGCTGATTGAAGAAACTCAACCACTTTATTTATTTCTGTTTCGGTTAAATTATTTACCCGTTGCTTCATGTGCATTCCCACTGTTTCCCATTGTGCATCGCTGTAATCTACCGGGTCGGGTGCATTGTGGCAACGCAAACAATTTTCGCCCCAGATCTGCGCCCCGGATTTAGCTGTAACAGTTTCGGTGGCGGCGCATCCGTTGATAAATAATATTGTTCCGATGCTGAAGATGATTGCTATTGAAAGTGAAGTTATTTTTTTCATGATTGTTGAATTTTTGTGTTGATGAACATTTGTTAAAAATTAAAATCCCATAACAAAGCGCGCTAACAATTCACTGCTCTGTTCACCATTTACATGTGTGGTGTTCTCGTATGCAAAACGCAAACCTGTGCGCCAGTTCAACCAGTAGCAAAGTCCGATGTCCATTCGTGTTACTACTCCGCCTGCACCATTATTATCTTTTTCACTCCATGCTGCATCTTTTGGTTCGGTGAGAGAATTGTAACGAAACAACAACTCAACATTTTTCAAACATTTATTTTTTATCAGCGCCGGACGAAAAGAAAACTGCGCATAATAATTCTGCAGTGTGTTATTGAAAGTATAAAGTGTGGAATCTCCGGGAGCATAATTGGTTGCAGTGAAACCATCAGGAACAGAATAGTAAGCATCATCAACCATGTAACTGCTGAACTGACCTTTCACACCAATGATGGATTTTATTTTCGGAATTGATTTTACAAAATTCAAATCAATGGCCATTGCACTTGCACCCACTTTAGAATAATCTTTCCATTCAGAATTTATCTGGTAAACTGAGTCTTCCGGATTTCCGGCAATTCCCTTCTCGTAAGAAAATCCTAATTCCAAACAAGAGTTAGAAAACGGAAGCAAACCGATTCGCCCGCCAACTTGTTTGTTCGAATTATTATCGTCGAGGTTTTCGTAATCAATTAATCCGTTGCTGTTATCGAGCGAAGGACCATTGGAAACAAACACAACATAACTCAATCTTGAATTTCCTAATGGCACACGACCACGAACATCCATTCCCATAATTGCACCCCAGTTCAGATGAGTTCCACCTGGAAGAAAATCTTCATCAGGTATTATCGGATTATTCGGGAAGCGCTCAATGAAAGCGGGCTCCCATTTTTCGCCATAAGCACCAAACGGAGTTAACATTCTTCCGGCACCAATGCTGATGTAATTATTTACAGCATAATTCAATTTTGCAAATTCTAATTCGAATTCTCCTTGCGGAGCTTCAATCTCACTCTCGAAAAATAATTTGTCAGAAATTTTCCATAGGAAAACCGGAGCAAAACCATACGAGTTGAAATTCAATTTTGCATCTTTATCGTAAGCAAAGCCAAACCACCCTGCTCCGGTTAATAGCATTTTAGTTTTTCCGGAAGCTGCAGAAAGATTTTTTTTGTTTACCTCAGTCTGTGTTGAATCCTGCGCTGAAGAAACGAAAGTCATAGCCGGCATCAGGAATAGTGCAAGCATGAATAATTTGAAAAGTGATTTCATGAGTTTGTTTTTTAGTGATGATTAATTTGAGTTGAGTTTTATTTTATTTTTTTAACCGCAGCAAGAGTTCTTATGTAACTCACCAATTGCCAGCGCTGCTGATCGGTCAGCGTTGATTTGTAAGAAGCCATCGCGCCTCTGCCGGTTGTGATTTTCCAATACAATGATCCATCAGTTTCCGATTGAACTTTTACCGATGAATGATCCGCTGGAGGAATTGCGAGCGCAGGTGCTGCCACCCCATCTCCTTTACCTGCATTACCATGACAGACAACACAATACTTTACATACAAAAGTTTTCCGGCAGGAGCAGCAGTTGTGTTTCCTGCCAATGGGCTTTTAATAATACATGCCGAAGCAGGTGAGATCCAAGGCGTTGTTTGAAATGGTTTTGAATTTTTACTGCTGATAGCTTCAAATGAAACGATCAGAATAAAAAGAACAGTTAAGGGGAGTTTTACTTTTTTCATAGTTCATTTTTTTAGCAGGATGAATTTCCAACTCAACCAGTATGTAACAGGTGAGCAACATCAGTTGTTTAACATGATATAAATCATGCGCTTAATAACTAAAAGAATTAAACTGGAAATAATAAAGATTGATTGTGCCAATATTTAAAACACAACTGAAATAAAATTGAAAGGGAAAAAACTTTGGAACATATATTTTGTTCGCTCAAATAAAATCTGTTATACCCGAATATTTATAAGTTTTAAACTTTTATTCCTATCACCAATACATCATCTACCTGCTCGTTGATTCCTTTCCACTTTTCAAAATACTCACCTAATAATTTCCCTTGTTCATTCATATTTTTATTTTGTATGAACATCAATTCTTCCTTGAAATTATTGGTCATTAATTTTTTTCCAAACTCACCGCCAAACTGATCAGCAAATCCATCTGAAAACAGATAAACAGAATCGTTAGGTAAAATTGAAATAGAATGATTTGCAAAAGATTCATTATCCCAAAACTGACTGCCGATTGAAAATTTGTCGCCGTGATACTGTAACAGTTCTCCGCTTCTGATAATCCACAGCGGTCGTTTAGCGCCTGCAAATTCCAAATTCATATTTTTCATATCAATGGAACAAATGGCTATATCCATTCCTGCATGCGAATCAGTTTCTGATTTATTTAAAGAATTGATAACTGAACTGTTCAATTGTTTTAAAATCTGCGCCGGAACTGTTACACTTTTTTCATTTACAATCTGATTTAACAGTGAGGTTCCCAACACACTCATCAATGCGCCTGCCACTCCATGACCGGTGCAATCAGCGGCCACAATAATTATTTTATCGTCGCTTGAATGGAACCAATAAAAATCGCCGGAGATAATATCCTTTGGCAAAAAGTAAATAAAACTCTTTGGCAGCAAGGAGCGCAATTCATTTTCAGGTGGAAGTATTGCCTGCTGCAAACCGTTTGCATAATGAATGGAATCCAGTATCTCCTTATTTTTTATTTCTAATAATTCTTTTTGATAAACTACTTCCTTCGTTCTTTCAATTACCTGCGACTCGAGTAATTCATTCTGAAACAGAATTAATTTTTCTTTTTCCTGTAGGTTTTGAAGCGCTTGTTGCTGTGCTTCTGCCTTTTCGATCAGTGCAATTTCTTTTTCGTGTTGCATCAGAATCAGATTCTTCTGCGCTTCAATTCCTTTTTTTAATAATTCCATTTCTTCAATGGATTTTATTAAGGTGAGTTGAAGGTCTTCAAAAGTGATTGGTTTTGTAATAAAATCAAATGCGCCGCGATTCATTGCCGTGCGGATATTCTGCATGTCGCCATAAGCGGAAATCACCACAGTTTTTTGCAACAGATTATTTTCCTTTTTCTTTCCTAAAAAAGTTAAACCATCCATCACCGGCATATTAATATCGGTGAAGACTACATCAATTTCTGAATCGGTTTTTAATTTTTCAAGTGCAACACTTCCGTTTTCAGCGAACACAAAAGTCAGCTCACCTTTTTTTATCTGTGAACGAAAAAACTGCTGGAATAAATTCTCCACATCCGGCTCATCATCCACAACAAGAATTTTGTTTGCCATTATTTTTCGGAATTGTTGGGCAAAGCTATAAGCATTTGTAAGTGTTTTAAATAAAAAAGCCCTCCGGTTTTCTCCGAAGGGCTTTGAATTTTAATTTAAAAAAACAGAATTACTCAGCCGCAGCCTTCTGCCTTCCTTTTGCTTTTGCTATTACTTCTTCGGCCACATTGTTTGGTGCAGGAGCATAGTGTGAGAATTCCATTATAGAAGTTGCACGACCTGAAGAGATGGTACGCAACTGTGTTACATAACCAAACATTTCGCTCAGCGGAACTTTAGCTTTAATGATTTGCGCATTGGCTTTCATTTCCATGCTTTCCAACTGACCACGGCGGCGGTTCATATCACCCACCACATCACCGGTGTATTCTTCAGGTGAAACAATTTCCACTTTCATAATCGGCTCCAGCAAAATCGGTTTCGCTTTGCGACAAGCTTCGCGGAACGCATACTTCGCACAAATTTCGAACGACATTGCATCGGAGTCAACAGCGTGGAACGAACCATCAAACAAGCGAACTTTCAAATCTTCCACCTGATATCCTGCAAGCACACCGCTGTTCATTGCTTCTTTAAATCCTTTTTCAATGGATGGAATAAACTCACGAGGAATAGACCCTCCAAAAATATCATTCACAAACACCAATCCTTTTTCTTCAGGGCCCACAGGACCAACTTCCACAATAATATCCGCGAACTTACCGCGACCACCAGACTGCTTCTTAAACAACTCACGATGCTCAACTGATTTAGAAATGGTTTCTTTATAAGCCACCATCGGCGCACCCTGGTTACACTCCACTTTAAACTCGCGCTTCAAACGGTCAACAATAATTTCTAAGTGCAACTCTCCCATTCCACTGATAATGGTTTGAGAAGTTTCATCATCAGTACGCACTTTAAA
>JAHEZG010000356.1 GCA_023251195.1 Chitinophagaceae bacterium
ATAATATTTTTTATTCATGTATGCTTTCAGACTTCTGCTCAAATTGAATTTCAGAAATCATACACCGGGGGCGGTTTAGGTGAAAAAGCTTCTTGTGCTGATAGTGGTTATGCCATGATAGGAGGCGGAGTTATTATAAGAGTTGATAAATTTGGAGACACTCTATGGTCTAAATCAATAATTAATCAAGGTACTGGTTTAATAGAGGGTTATATTATTCAGCCAACTTTTGACAATGGATTTATTGTTTTAGAGCATGTTTTTATATCAGTATCTCCCTATAATATTTCAGTTCTTATGAAAATTGATTCGAATGGAAATTATCAGTGGTCAAAAGCATTTAATATGGGTGATTGGTATCCTACAACTTTAAAAATTGCAGAGGACTCAGGATTCATTTTTACACTAAGGTCAGTGAATTCAGGTTCTGTAGTAATTAAAACTAATCAATATGGTGATGTAGAATGGTCTAACAGGTTTATTTTTAATGGAGACTTACTTGATATAATTGTAACAGATAACAACGCTTACATTCTTACAGGATACGAATTACATTATCCTCAATATGACAATGCTCTTTTAGTTAAAATTGACAGTTCAGGAAATACTATATGGTCTAAGCGTTATGGAGGAAACTCGGCAACAAAAGGTGTGATGGGGCAAAGAGTTGTCGAGGATATTTATGGTGGCTATTGCGTTGTTGGAAATTATTATGATATACAGAATTATGATGACAGTTTGTATGTTTTTAAAACAAATTCAAATGGTGATTTGCAATGGTCAAAAAAATTCTGTCCTGTATCCAATGCTTATACTGATTATGGGGTTTTAGCTTTTTCTGATGGCGGATTTTTACTTGGGTGCACGGTTAAGCAACCCTATTTCGTTCCGACTCTTCCATTGTTAATCCGAATAGATTCCAATGGAGATACATTATGGACGAAAGCATATTCAAGTGGAGCCAATAACATATCATTAAAATCGCTTTCATCTACAACCGATAATGGATTTTTAATTGGTGGAAGCTTTTATCAATATGCTCCACCTGCGTACGGTAATTACCTTATCAAAACAGATTCTCTTGGAAACAGTGGTTGTAATGAAATTCACTTTCCAATTACTCCTACTACTCAAACAAATATTGAGAATAACATTTCATTTTTATCAACTCCGGATGACCCTTCAACCAGTTATGATATAACATTATCGAACTCCTCTGTAACAATAACTGAATGTCCTTATGATACCACAATTTTATCTGACACAGCAATTTTATATTCAGGAATCGATAACATTAATTTATCCATGAATTTCAATTTATTTCCAAATCCCACCACTAACTCTATTCACATTTCATCTTCATCACTCATTGGTATTTATTCAATAAGAATTTACAATCTATTGGGTCAGCAAATGATGCAGCAGAAACATACTTTTTCTTCCGTCGAAAATTATGAAATGGATGTCGAAGAGTTGCCTAAGGGTTATTATCAAATTGCACTGAGCAACGGAAAAGAAATTTTATCGAAGGGATTTGTAAAAGAATAAACAGAGAGAATTATTTCATCTGCGTTCGAACATCCAATGCATCTCTCAATCCATTTCCTAAAAGATTAAAAGCAAGAACCAGAATCATAATCGCAACTCCGGGGATAATTGCCATGGAAGGATTGCCGGAAACAATGAATCCATAATTATCGCGAATCATGCTGCCCCAACTTGGTGTTGGTGCTTGTACTCCGATGCCGAGAAAACTTAAACCGGCTTCCACCAATATTGCTGTTGCGAAATTAGATGCTGCCATCACCATCACCGGACCTATTACATTCGGAATGATGTGACGAAGAATGATGCGCACATGACTGTAACCCATGCTGCGGGCTGCTTCAATGTAATCGAGTTCGCGTAAGCTCATTACTTGTCCGCGAATGACCCGCGCTGTTCCAACCCACATGGTTAACCCCACTGCAAAAAATATTTGCCAGAAACCTTTTCCAAGTGCGATGGTGATTGCGAATACCAAAAGCAAAGTTGGTATTGCCCAAATCACATTGATGAGCCACGAAATAATTTCATCTGTTACACCTCTGAAATATCCGGCAACAGAACCAAGAAGAATTCCAATAAACAACGAAATAAAAACTGCAATGCCCCCAACACTCAGCGAAACTCGTGTTCCAATCAATAAGCGACTCAGAATATCCCGACCGTAAGTATCAGTGCCGAGCCAGTAAGTGCGGTGAATAAAATTTTCTTTTTCTACCTGGTGTTGTAATTCAGCGAGAGAAATTTTTTGTTGCTGGTTATTGAATTTTTTAAAAACTATTTGTCCATTTTCAATTTGAGCAGAAGTATCACTCAATGAATTTGCGAATCCAACATCAGCGAGATTGAAAGTCATGAGTTCGGGGTCGAGTCCTTCGCCCTGAAAAGATTTTACTGTTACATATTTCCCTTCGATGTGATGTTCGAGAATCGGAATCATGCGATAAGTGTTTTCAGATCCTGTAAAATACTTTCCGATAAATGATTCTGAAATTTCTTCCTTATCCTTTTTCACTTTTAAAAACTCAATCGAAAATCCCGGATGCTGCAAGGCAAGTTCAGGAATCATTTCGTTTGCATTCGGAGAATTGTCAGTAGAAAAAATATAAGCGAATGCAGAAATAAAAACGGCAAGCACAATCAGAAATAAACCAACCATCGCCGGAGTGCTTTTTTTCAATCTGCGCCAGGCGAGTGCAGCAGGGGTTTCAGACGATTTCTTTTTTTCAGTCATCGGCTGTTGTGTTCGAGCAATCCTTTTTTAGTGGCAACATAACTCGCGGTTTTTATACGAGAAAAATCAGGCGATTCTAATTTCAGATAATCTTTTTCGTCTTCGTCAAATATCAATTGCTGAAGAAAATCTTTCTTCAATAATTCAATCAACGAATCATTTAATTTTTCTTCGTCGCAACCTATGACCTGCAGCAACTGCTGAAAAGAGCAGAGGAAATAAACTTCATCCATTATCTGAAACTCGAGGTCGTTCATTGCGGTTACTTGTTTGTTCTGCCTTTCCAGTTGTAAGTTTTTACCTGACTTAAAACTCCGGCAATTAAAACATAAGTGATGTGAAAAATTTGTGCAGGTAAAAATATCAGCATCAGTTTTTTTCTGCCGAAAAAGTTGGCAACATTAAAAAGGAATGCTGCATCAATAATGCACTTGCTTGTGAACATGAAAAGAAATAAAGTGAATAGTGAATAGTTAAAAGTGAATAGTGATAATGCGAGACAAGAAATCATACAGCAATAAAAAAGAAATATCACCCCAAGCGAAGCTGTAATTCTGAAATCGGAATAATGTTTTGATTTGGAGCCCCAGCGGATTCGTTGCTGTAAAAACTCTTTCCACGATGAAGAAGCAAAAGTCCGAACAGTTGCGTCCATTGATTTTAAAGACGAAACAGTTTTTGGATTTTGTTTAAATGCTTTCATCATTAAAAACATATCGTCGCCACTTGGAATTTTTTCGTTGTCGGTAAATCCGCCGAGCTGATAAAAGAGTTTGCGTGTGTAGGCGAGGTTGGCGCCATTGCAAAGTGCAGGCATTTTCCAGTACAAACTTCCACAGGCAATACCGGTGAAACCAAAAAAATCAAGCGATTGCATTCGCTCAAATAAATTTTTCTCGTTGTGATAAGCAACCGGACCGAGAATAAATTGTTTGTGATTCAATTCGTGTTCAGCAACTAAGTTCATTATCCAGTTTTCATTCATCCGGCAATCAGCATCAGTTGTAATAATTAAAGTCGCATCAGTTTTTGCAATTGCAGTTTCAATTGATTTTTTCTTGGAAGAATTTTCGGGAGAT
>JAHEZG010000049.1 GCA_023251195.1 Chitinophagaceae bacterium
CTGGGATTGTATTCCATCGATTATGCGGTTGGGTTGCAATGGTTGTTCTTCCTGAGTTTCACACATGTATTGCTGGAGTTTCCATTGAACCAACTCACCTTCATCAATATCGGAAAAGAGATTGGTGCAATTTTCACTGGAAAAAAAACAGGAAATACTAAAAGTGCGAAAACGAATTAAAAATAATTTGTCTGAAAAATCACTATTCTAAAAACTGAAATAGTTTTCCTTCTTCGCTTCCAACTATCCCGCCGTTATCAGTTAAAACAATTGAAGTGAAATTTGTATCAGGTGTATTTTTAATTTTTATCCATTGATTTCCTCCATCGGTTGTAATAAGCAAAAGCCCGTTATCACCAACAATATATCCATTGTTAATATCACGGAAAATTAGTTCCCTGAAAACCCATGATTGATTGATTAATGAATTTCCGTTGCGAATTTTTTTCCAGCTCTCACCTGCATCTTCTGTTAACATAATTGTTCCTGCCAATCCAATTGCAATTCCATGTTCGGGTGATGAAAAAGAAATAGAAACAAAAAAATCTCCGGTTGCATTTAGTTGAGTCCATGTTTCACCTGCATCAATGCTCTTAATAATTTTTCCATATCCGCAACAGAAAACAGTGTGATCATCAGTTGCACAAAGTCCGCGCATTTCAGAATTGAGTGTATCGTTTTTCCAGCTGGCTCCCTTGTCATAACTTCTTGAAATAATTCCTCCTGTGAAACCAGAACCACCACACGAAACAATCACACTGTCATTTACCCACAATACATTTCGCATTAAGCGCCACAAAAAATTTTGCGTGATGTTCCAGTCAACTCCTGCATTTGACGAAAACAACAATTTTCCATCGTGACCACTTGCAATCAATGTGTCTTTATTCAGAAATGAAATACCATACAATTCTTTATCAAGAATTTCTCTTTCGTTCCATGTTTTTCCGTTATCAATACTTGAATAAAATTCTCCGTGCGAATATCGTTCACCACCTACACCGATAATTGTTGAATCATCCACCCGCTTTAAATCAGAAATTTCATATTGCGAAATCTGTTTCACTTCACTCCAATTCCATTCTTGTTTTTTCTGACATGAGAAAATCAGTAGGCAGTAGACAGTTAGCAGTAGGCAGTTTTGTATTCGGCAATTAGCATTTGTCACTTGAATGAAAATAAATTCAAATAAATTTTTCTCTGCGCCGCTGCGCCTATGTTGCAAATAATATTTCAAAACGATTTTATTTCTGATGCGGCAATTTCAACTGCCTGTAAAATAATGCGACATGCCACTTCAATTTCCTCTTCAGTAATTATTAATGGCGGTGCAATGCGCAAACAATTTGGCGCAAACAAAAACCAATCGGTAATTAATTCATTCTTCCAGCATTCGTCAATTACTCGTTTGTTAAAAGCTTCGCTTTCAAATTCAATCGCCATCAGCAAACCACAACTGCGCATCATTTTCACCCGTGGGTGTTGTAATAGTTTGTGAAACAGTTTTTCTTTTTCTGTCACTTGCTTCATCCATCCTTCTTCCAACAAAGTTTGCAATGCAGCCAATCCCGCAGCGCAACTCAATGGATTTCCCCCGAAAGTAGTGAGGTGTCCAAGCACGGGTTCGTGCGTAAGTGAACCCATAATTTCATGGGAAGAAATAAATGCGCCAAGTGGTAATCCTCCGCCCAACGCTTTAGCAGTTAAAAGAATATCAGGAGTAACGCCGAATTTTTGAAACGCAAATAACTCTCCCGTTCTTCCCATTCCGGTTTGCGCTTCATCAAAAATTAAAAGTGCTTTATGTTGCTCACATTTTTTTTGTAAGTGCTTCAGAAAAGAAATATCCGGAACAATTACTCCCGATTCAGCCTGCACAGGTTCAAGAATCACGCAAGCAGTTTTATCCGTAATCACATTCAACGAATGAATATCATTGTAATCAACATGAGTAATTCCGGGGAGCAATGGTCGAAAACTATTTCTGAAATATTCATCTCCCATTAAACTCAGTGCGCCTTGCGTACTGCCATGATAACTTTTATTGAAGCAAACAATTTCAAATTTTCCGGTGTAGCGTTTCGCTAATTTCATAGCACCTTCTGTTGCTTCGGCGCCGCTGTTGGTGAAATAAACTGTATCGAGATGCGGTGGCAAATGATGCGTGAGCAATTGCGCTAATTGCACCTGCGGCGATTGCACATACTCGCCATAAACCATCAGGTGCAAGTATTTATCTGCTTGTTTTTTTATAGCATCAACAACACGCGGATGCCGATGCCCCAGATTTCCAACGCTTATACCTGCAATCAAATCCATGTGCCGGTTGCCCCTTTTATCATAAACATAAATTCCTTCAGCACGCTCCGGTTCCAGTAGCATTGGAGCAAGTGAAGTTTGCGCAACCAGATTTAAAAACAATTGTCGTTCGGTTAACATGCCCGCCAAATATAATCGCAGAGCAAAATCATTTCTTCATTAATAGAATTGTTACTGACAATTCCTTTCTCCCTTGGAGAGGGATAAGGGGTGAGGATTTAGGAAAGAATTGCTTTCAAAATCATTTCTTCAATAATAAAAATGTTTGCTCTGTTACATTTGTTTCATGGATAAATTGCATTTTGTTGATTGTTCATTATTCCTCAGTGAAGACCATTCGCTTTTGATTCTACACAACCGCAGGCGGAAAGTTTTTAATACCTGGTTTACCATTGGATGCATTGCATTTATTTCTTCCATGTTTTTTAAAGCCATGCATGCTGAAAAAATTGCTGCTCTTCCTTTGCTGATTTCAACTATTATTCTGCTAATTGGTGTTTGGAACCTGAGCGGCACCGGAAAAATTTATTTTGAAAAAAATGAAGGGAAACTTTTTCGGTTCTATAAACACCTTGGTTACATACAGAAATTATATTCCACTCCATTGCGCTCCATAGAAAATGTAGAAATTATTTCAAGTGGAAATACAACTCTCGCATTACGATTGGATACAAACCAACTTATAATTCTCAGTAGTGAAAAAGGAATTTCTCCGGAAGAAATAAAATTGCTGGGTGACCGGATTTCAGCTTTTATAAATGTGCCATTAATTATAAAGTGATTTTATAAAATATATTCACCTTCGATTGATGACTCAAAAAAAAGTAATTGTTATTGGAGCCGGACCAGCAGGTTTAACTGCCGCATCAAAACTGGCGGAGGGCGGATGTGAGGTTACTGTTTACGAAACAGGCAAAACTGTAGGCGGACTTGCACGCAGTTTTGAATTGTGGAATCAGACAGTTGATTGCGGTCCGCATCGTTTTTTTTCGAATGATAAAATTGTAAACGATTTTTTTAAAGAAGTAGTTGGTGAAGATTTTATTTTAATCAACCGACTCACACGAATTTATTATCGAAAGAAATTTTATTTCTATCCGTTGAAAGCAATGAATGTGCTGATTAACATCGGCCCTATCGGAGTCATATCAAGCATGTGGAGTTATGTGCGGCAGCGCATGAATCCTATTCGCAATCCAAAAACTTTTGAAGATTGGGTGGTGAGTCGCTTCGGAAGAAAACTGTACAATACTTTTTTTAAAAATTATTCTGAAAAACTGTGGGGAATTCCATGTTCGCGAATTGATGCGGACTGGGCGGCGCAACGGATAAAAAATTTCTCGTTGCTGGAAGCGGTGAAGGCGGCAATTATTCCTGACACGAGTGGAAAGCATAAAACATTGGTCGACCGTTTTGCCTATCCCAAACACGGAACAGGAATGATTTATCAGAAAATAAAAACCCGAATTGAAAATGCAGGAGGAAAAGTTTTATTAAATACTCCGGTCGAAAAAGTGTTTGTTGAAAATGGAATGGCGAAAGGCATTGTTTTAAAAACCGGCGAAACAATTTTATGCGATGAAGTAATCAGCACCATGCCGCTAACATTAATGGTGAAAGGATTAAACGATGTTCCTGAAAATGTAAAACAAGCTTGCGAAAAACTTTTTTTTCGCAATACCATTCTTGTTTATTTGGAAGTTGACGCAACAGATTTGTTTCCCGACCAATGGATTTATGTACACAATCCCGATGTCATTCACGGGCGCATCACCAACTTCCGCAACTGGTCACCTGAATTATATGGCGATAAAAAAACTTCAATACTTTGTTTGGAGTACTGGTGTTTTGACGAAGATGAAATATGGATGAAGGATGAAAACTATTTTCATGAGTTGGGAGAAAATGAATTGCGCAAAACAGGTTTGATAAAACCGGAACACAAAGTTTTAAATTGCCACATTGAAAAATTGCGCCGCTGTTATCCCGTATATGAAACCGGTTATGCTGCCAATGTTGAAGTAATAAAAATGTACCTCGACACCATAAAAAATCTTCGTGTGATTGGAAGATACGGCTCCTTCAAGTACAACAATCAAGACCATTCCATGTTGATGGGATTGCTTGCTGCCAAAGAAATTTTACTGGGAACACATGAAAAATTGTGGGAAATAAATACTGATTCAGATTATCATGAAGAAGGAGATTCATTAAAAACCTGAAAAGCAATAAAATGAAATCATGAAATCGATTTACGCATTGATTTTGTCATTCTTATTAATGCTGCTTGCGGTTACCTGGTATTTTCCAAGATATAATCAAAGCGGAAGCGCAGCAGTAATTGCGTGGGATGTGAGCGGTTATTATATGTACCTGCCTGCAATTTTTATTTATCACGATTTAAAATACCTCAATTTCGAAAAAAAAATTGTAGAAAACTATCATCATTCTGATAACAGTTTTCAGGGAGCTGAACAACCAAATGGAGGTAAAGTTTTACAATACACTTACGGTATGGCCATTGTGTATTTGCCATTCTTTTTCATTGCAAATTTTCTTGCCGAACCTTTGGGTTATCGTGCCGATGGATTTTCAATTCCTTATCAGTTTGCCATTGGTTTTGGCTCGCTCCTAATTGCATTGATTGGATTATTTTTTTTACGAAAGTTTTTATTGCGTTTTTTTTCTGATGGCGCTACAGCAATTACAATTCTTGCAATTGCTATCGGTTCAAATTATTTTGAGTATAGTTCAATAAGTGGTGGATTAACGCATAACTATTTATTTACCCTTTATGCAATTCTATTATGGTATTCCATCAAATTCTGGGAGAAACCATCTGTAAAATTTTCTTTATTAATCGGTCTATTCGCCGGGCTTCTGACAATCATACGACCTACAGAAATTATTTCGTTTATCATTCCAATCTTAATTGGAATAAAATCATGGAAGGAATTAATTGAACGGATAAAATTTCTGTTTCAAAAATTTTTATTTTTTCTATCCGCAATATTTCCGGTTTTATGTTTTGGATTTCTACAGTTATATTATTGGAAATATGTTTCCGGCCATTGGTTGGTTTATTCTTATCAAGACCAGGTGTTTGATTGGTTTAATCCTCAAATAAATAAAGGAATGTTTTCATATCGTGCTGGTTGGTTGATATATACCCCCATTATGATTTTTTCTTTAGTCGGGTATTTCTTTCTCTATAAATTGAAAAAAGAAATTTTTTGGTTTTCAATTTTATTCACCATCGTTTTTATTTATCTGTGTTTTGCGTGGAGCATCTGGTATTACTCCGGAAGTTTTGGAATTCGGGCAATGGTGCAGAGTTATGCAGTACTTGCCATTCCATTCACTGCCTTTAATGAGTGGATGATAAAAAGAAAATGGAAACTGATTTTGTTTTCTTCTATCATGTTGTTCTTTACTTATTATAACATCTGGCTAACACATCAAGCGCATAAAGGAGGTTTGTTAACCATTTATGGAATGACAAAATCATATTTCTGGAAAATATTTCTTCGATATGATGTTCCAATTGAAACAAGGTATTTTCTTGATTGCTCCGAACGATTTGACGGTGAACCGAAAAACAATAAAACTATTTTTTTTACTGATTTCGAAAATGATTCTTTGAAATATAATCAGTCTGTTCAACCCATTGATGGAGAAAATTCTCTATACATTGATAAGACAAATTCGTACTTTGATATTTGTAAAATTTCTTTTCCAACTGAAAAATACAATTGGATTCGGGTTTCTTTAATGTGCAGTTTAAAATGGAAGGAATATTGCGATTGGAATATGACACAATTGATTATAAAATTATATGATGAAAACAATTTGGAATTGAAGAAAGGAAAATTATTGATACAACATGTCATGAATGAAAACGAAACCAAAACAATTCATTTGGATTTAAAATTACCAAACGAAAATATTGATTCGGTACATGTATTTTTTTTCAAAGGGAATTCGTGGCAACCTGTTGGAATTGATAATTTGAAAGTGGAAGTTTTTAATGAGTGAAAACAAAATCATTTTATTAAAAACTAAAATTCAAACCCCAACTGTCCATCCTTTTTAGTTTCCTTTTTCTTTTTTCGTTCAAGAGGATTTGTTTCAATCGTAACCATTGCTTCGCTCGAAATCGGTTTCAGCAAATCGTAAATTTTTTCATGATTTAATTTTTTATCGAGCCATTTTTCCTGTGCTTCCTTTTTTAATATCACCGGCATTCGGTTGTGATACGGTGCAACAGTTTCGTTTGCTTCGCAAGTGATGATGGCGAAAGTCGGCACAACCACTCCATCATTTTTATCAATCCAGTTATTGTAAATTCCTGCGTATAAAACAGGCTCTTCATTATTCAATGAAAACCGGTAGCGCTGCTTAGTTTTTTTATTCTCTTCGAAAAATGCGGATGAAATAATCAGGCATCGCTGATTTTTTTGAAATGCTTTTCGCCAGGTTGGTTTTTCTAAAATGGTTTCGCTTCGCGCGTTAAAATTTTTGCGGAAGTCTTTATAATCTTTCGACCACTCAGGCAAAAACCCGAATTGAAAATCTTCAAGTGTTAATTTTTCAATGGTAATAACAGGCGATTCCATTCCCGGAAAAACCAATTGCTCTTCTGAATCTTTTTCTGCAATCATTGAATCAGATATTTTTATTCCATTCAATTGCAAAACCTGCTTGAGATATTCATGTTCTGAAATTTCGCCTGCATGATGCGCTGCTTTTAGTCCGCGCTTTTGTATGTAGGAATAATTGTAACACATAATTATTCCCTGTTCTTCGAATCAATGCAAATAGTCACCGGACCATTATTCAATAATTCCACTTTCATATCAGCACCGAATTTTCCTGTTTCAATTTTCCAGCCCAAATCATTTTGCAATTGCACAATCATTTTTTTATACATCGGAATGGCGAATTCAGGTTTCGCTGCTTTGATGTACGACGGGCGATTTCCTTTTTTGGTTGAAGCATGCAAGGTGAACTGACTCACTAATAAAATATTTCCATTCACTTCTTTAACCGACAGATTCATCACACCATTTTCATCATCAAAAATCCGGAGGTTGCAAATTTTATTACTGAGCCATTCAATGTCTTCAAGTGTGTCTGCTTCTTCTATTCCCAAAAAAATCAATAGACCGGTTTCAATTTTTCCGATAACAGTTTCATCAACTGTTACACTTGCTCCATTCACTCTTTGAATGACCACTCTCATTCTTTGTCGTAAATTTTTTCCGTGTTACGAACATCTTCCACTATGGCGAGATAACTTCCGTAACGGCTTTTCGAAATTTCACCTTTCTCTACCGCATCGCGAATGGCGCACTTCGGTTCGTTGATGTGCAGGCAATTATTGAATTTGCAATCGTGCATGCGCGTTTTCATTTCCGGAAAATAATGCGCGAGTTCTTCGGGTGCTAAATCCAGAATGCCGAATTCTTTTATTCCGGGTGTGTCAATGATGAATCCACCTTCAGGTATATGGAACATCTCTGCGAAAGTCGTGGTATGCATTCCCTTGCTGTGATAATCTGATACATCGCCAACTTTCAGATTCATTCCCGGAATCATTTTATTAATGAAAGTGCTTTTGCCAACACCGCTGTGTCCTGCAAGTAAATTCACTTTGTCCTTCATCATCTTGCGAACATCATTTAAATGCTCATCAGTTTTTGCAGAAATTAATTCAATCGGATAACCAGCCTTGCTGTAAATAATTTTTAAGAATTCAACCTGCTTCAAATCATCTTCACTATATAAATCCATTTTGTTTAGCAGAATGGTGGAAGGAATATGATATGCTTCAGCAGTCAGTAAAAAGCGGTCAATAAATCCGGTTGTGGTTGCAGGTTGTTTAACAGTGGCAATAATAAACGCCCGGTCAATGTTCGCTGCGAGAATGTGTTCCGCAGTTCTGTTGCGCGCCGACTGACGAATAATATAATTATTGCGCTTCAATACTTCGCTGATTACAGCAGCGCTGTTATCTTTCTCAGGTTCTACAATCACCCAATCACCAATGACAACAGGATTTGTGGTGCGCCGATTTTCCAGTCTCAGTTTTCCTTTCAACCGGCATTGAACTGTTACACCTTCCTCAGTCAACACATCGTACCAGCTTCCGGTGGATTTGGTTACACGACCCTTCATAAGCCAGTTGGCAGTTTGCAGTTTGCAGTAGGCAGATTTAATCTGAAAATATTTTTTGAATATTGCTCAATCAATCTGAAATCTGAAATCAAAAATCTGAAATCCATTAGATCATCGCTTGCGCATGAATGGCATTTGCCATCTGCATAATCAGAGAAGTATCTTTCTCAATAGCATTTCCAACCACAATTATATCAGCACCGGCGCGGCAACTTTCCATTGCTTTTTCAGGAGTGGTAATTCCTCCGCCAACAATAATCGGAACATTAACATTTTCGCGCACCGCTTTTATCATGCTGCTGCGAATTGGTTGTTGAGCACCGCTACCTGCATCCATGTACAATACTTTTAACCCCAACATTTCACCCGCGAGTGCAGTACAAACGGCAATGTCATTTTTATCAGAAGGAATCGGATTGGTGTTACTGATGTATGAAACCGTTGTCGGCACTCCGCCATTCACGAGCATGTATCCGGTTGAAATAATTTCCAATCCACTTTGCTTCAGCATTGGCGCAGCAATCACATGTTGCCCAATCAGCAATTCCGGATTTCTACCCGAGATTAGTGAGAGTAAAAAAACGGCATCGGCTTTTGCATTCACCTGCATCGTGCTTCCCGGAAATAATATCACCGGAATATCGCAACTGCTTTTAATAATATCCAAACACACATCTAAAGTATCATTCACCAACAAGCTACCGCCTAAAAACAAATAATCCACTTCTGCTTTTACTGAAAGCTCAACGGTACTGATTATTGAATCGCTGCTGACTTTATCAGGGTCAATCAACACCGCAAATTTTTTACGGTTATTTTTTCTGGCTTCAAAAAAAGAATGATAAACAGTTTGCTCCATGCGGGTTTCCGATTCACGACAAAAATAACAGAAACAGCAATATGATTTAATGAGGTTTGATAAAAGGGGAAATTTAGTGAATTAAGAAGTGAATAAAGTTCTTCCAAAAAATTAAATCGCTTAATATTTTGCGGGCACAAATTTTATTAATTGAAATTTAAAACACTCAGTCAATTTTTTATTCTGTTATGTTTTCAGACTATTTTCTGTCAGAAAATTTCTGCTCAAATTATTTTGGTTTCAGGAAAAGTGGTGGATGCAGAAAAGAAAGAAGCATTAGTTGGTGTAACTGTTATTACAGAAAATAATACCGGAACTTACACCGACCTGAATGGTAACTGGCAACTTTCATTGCCCGAAGGAGCACATCAGATTAAATTTTCTTACATCGGATGGAATGATACAATTATAAACTCGACGATAAAATCCGGATATGAAATTCCATTAATCATTCTTTCGCAAAAGCGAAATACACTTAATGAAATTGTAGTGGGTGCAAATCGTTACAGCCGTCCGCTTGCCGAACAAACGGTGAGTATGAATATTCTTCGTCCAAAGGAAATACAGAATAAAAATTTACAAAATGCTGCTGATGCGCTCGATCAGGTTCCCGGAATTACGGTGATAGATGGTCAGGCTGGAATACGCGGTGGCAGTGGTTATGCATTTGGTGCCGGAAGCCGTGTGATGATTGTTGTAGATGATCAGCCGCTGTTAACAGCAGACCGTAATGATGTGAAGTGGAGTTTTATTCCAATGGAAAACATTGAGCAGATTGAAATTGTGAAAGGTGCTTCATCAGTCCAATATGGTTCGGCGGCATTAAATGGTGTGGTGAATATTCACACTTCGTTTCCCTCCGAAAAACCGGAAACAAAACTGAATTTATTTATCACCCGGTTCGATGGAAGTATTGCTGCCAATCAGATTTCACAAGACGATAAAAATCCATTTTCCATTGGCGGATACATTCTTCACAAAAGGAAAATCGGGAAGAGTGATTTTGTTTTTGATGCTTATGGTTATCAGTCGCAAAGCTGGCTGCAAGGGGATTCAGCAAAAAGAGTACGCGGACATTTTAAATATCGTTATCGCGCAAACGATAAATTTCAATTTGGTGTAAACACAACCGGATTGTTTCAGAATACTTCACAATTTTTATTCTGGAGTAATGATTCAACCGGAGCATATCATCCATTGAATGGAAGCACTACATTAGTTCAACTGAAAGAAATTTACGCAACTGTTAATCCTTATTTAACCATTTTCACAAAGGGTGGCGCAAAGCACAGTATTCAATTGCAGTACTATCATACCAATCAGATTTCTTCCGGACTCTGGCAGCCGGTCACTAATCTCTTCAGCGGTGATTATTTATACCTGAAAGAATTTTCATCCTGGAAATTCAGCGGAGGAATAAATGGAAATATTTATTTCTTTAAAGATGATGGTTTTGGTGGTTTACACATTGGAAATTTTGGTGCAGCATTTTTTCAGTTGGAAAAAAACTGGAAGCGATTCAGAATTGAAGGTGGTGCGCGCTATGAATTATTCCGGATAGATACATTAACTGATCACTCAAAACCTGTGGGGCGATTAGGTGTTCAATACACTTTAAATAAAAAAACATTTCTACGCGCATCATTCGGCCAGGGATTCCGCGTACCAAGTCCTGCTGAGCGATTTGTAAAATATGGCATCGGCGATATCAATATTTATCCGAACGATACATTGAAACCAGAAAGCGGCTGGAGTGCTGAGTTGGGTATTCGTAAACAAATAAATAAAAAGAAATACAATGGATATGTTGATGGCGCACTATACATTATGGGATATAAAAACATGATGGAGTTTGCATTTGGTCAATGGGGGAAACAAACCGACCCGTTAATCGGAATCGGTTTCCGCTCGATGAATGTGAATGAAGCAAGGATAGCAGGATTTGAATTAGAAACCGGCGCGAAAACTTTTATCAATAAAGTGAAATGGAATTTTGATGGCGGTTACACTTATTCGTATCCGGTGGATTTGCAGGCAGATTCTTCATTGCGAACTCCATCGAACTTTATTTCAGGATTTGCGCAAGGATTTTCGCAACCAGATAGTTTATATAAAATCGGATTGCTGCGCTATCGCAATCGTCACTTATTAAAATTCAATACTGATTTTGAATGGAAGAAATTTTCATTTGGCGGAACCGGTCGTTACTACAGTCGCATGGATAACATTGATTTTTACTTCAATATTTTTATTCCCGGAATAAACGATTATCGCAACACTCATTTGCAGGGCGATTGGGTTTTCGATTTGCGATTTGCCTATGAGACTTCTTATGGAAAAGTGGCGCTGCTCTGCAATAATTTATTGAATGCTTACTATGCAATCAGAGTTGGAAAACCAGATGCGCCGAGAAATTTCACTTTGCAGTATTCTTTTGATTTCTAAAAACATTTCAATCCGAAATTTATTTTTTTCAATCCATTCATTCCTTTACTTTGCTTTCTCAATTATCAGGTTATGAAAGAATCGCTTTGGCTGCAACCCAAATCAAAAGAAGAAATGACTTTGCTGAAATCTTTAGCAAAAAAATTAAGAATCAAATCCTCTGTATTAAGTATTGATGAGGAAGAAGATATGGCATTAGGACTTGCTATTTTAAAAAATCGCCAGGGTAAAAAAGCGACTAATGCATCAGTTATTGCCGCATTGAAAAGCTGATGATTATTCAATTTGAAAAAAGATTTTTAAAAGATATTAAACTGCTAAAGGATAAAAATCTGAAAGAAGAAATATTGAATATTATTTCCAGGTGGAGAAAGCAACTAAACCGAACGAAATAAAAAATCTTAAAAAGTTAAAGGGATTTAAAAACTGTTACAGAATCAGAACCGGAGAATATCGAATCGGAATTTATATTCAATCGAATATGATAGAGTTTATTTTATTCGGTCATAGGAAAAGTTTTTACAGATTTTTTCCTAAATAAATTTTCTCAAAATAGTTTAATGTAACACCGCTTCCGCTTGTGCTGAATGTGTTCGTAGTTCTGCCACACCTGAATGGCTTTCTGATTGGTTTCGATGATACCTGTTGTCTCTGCGTACTTCACACCTTTTGCAATCATGGTTTGTTGCAACTCAGTAATCAATAAAGCAGGGACTCCCTGCCCTTGATATTTCGGATGAATGCCGGTTAATAATAAATCTACCACTGTCGGATTTTTTAATGCCTTCATTAAATGCCACCAACCGAATGGCAATAATTTTCCATTTGCTTTTTGCATCGCTTCACTCAGTGATGGTAACCCAACAATGAATCCAACCACTTCACCATCCTTTTCAATCACTTTTATAAATTCAGGATTCAGAATGTTGAAATACTTTTTGATGTAGAACTGAATCATGTCATCACTCAGCGCCACCATGCTGAACAAAT
Source organism: Chitinophagaceae bacterium (assembly GCA_023251195.1). GTDB lineage: Bacteria > Bacteroidota > Bacteroidia > Chitinophagales > UBA10324 > UBA10324. The sequence continues at coordinate 12,791 of JAHEZG010000049.1, forward strand.
CAGCGAAAGCAGTATTAAGTAATTCAAAAATTTTTTTTGAGTAAGGAACCATCTCACTCTTGCTCTTGAAAGTAATCACCTTCAATCCGAATCGTTGCTTGATGACTTCATTCAATCGCATTGCTTTTTCAGGAACTGCCTGAATGGTCAAGCGAAATTCCACCCAGTCAATTTCTTTTTCGTAACCGAGTTTCTCCACCTGCAAATGGTAATACGGCAAGTGATATTCCGATGCAATGGAAGGAAGATGCTCGAACCCCTCCACCAACATTGCCTGATGGTCGAGATTGGTAAAACCAAGCGGACCGTGAATGCCTTCCATTCCGTTTTCGCGTGCCCACTTTTCTGCAACTTCAAATAATACACGCACCACTTCAGCATCATCAATAAATTCGGTGCGACTGAAGCGCGCCCTTTTTTTTCCGGTCTTCTCAATGTCGAGTTGATTAATGATGCCGCCAATTCGTCCAACACACTTTCCGTTTTTAAATGCGAGCCAGAATTTTGCTTTACAGAATTTGAACGCCGGATTCGCCGAAGGTATTAACGATTTCACTTCATCGTCAATCATGGGCGGCACCCAGAATTTATTTCCTTTATATAGTGTGAACGGAAGTTTAGCAAATAATTTTAAATCTGCCGTAGTGGTTGCTTCGCGAATGGTTACTGACATGGGTGCAAAATAAGAAGGCTTGAAAAAAGTTGCTGATTAAACGCGAACCTTTTTTTTCCTTATAGGCAAACCAATAGTACGGAGCATTTCATTCGCCTTTGATAATTTATCTGGGAACAAAACCTTGTCGCTGTATTTGTTCAGCGATTTATCAATAACAACAATCGGAACATTCTTTTTCAAGTCCTTGATTTTCATTCTTCAAATTTATGATTTTATCCGTTTAACTAAAAATGCATCGTAGTCAACTTCTTTTTTGAATGGCTGCCAATCATCATTAATCATCCCGTAAATTTCAAAATCATTTTTCACGACTGAAAAATATTTTGAAATTCCTCGCCTGTAAAGCCGCGTTCTTGATTTTGAACTTCCTGTGGCATAAATCCATGCATCCGGATTTTTATCAGTAAAAGCATAAACAGTTGCTACAACTGTAGCCAAAACTTTTTCGCTATCTCTATTATTCGAAATAACATTATCGTCAATGCTTCCGGTCTTGTGATTCTTATCGCCGAAAGCGAGATTAAAAACTCCTTTGTAGTTGGTTGGTGTAAATTGAACAAGTTTTGAAATGCTTCCTTTCGGTCCTTCACTGTTAAATTCAAAAGTCGAAAGATTTTCTGCCGACTTTAATTGATACTTGGGAAGTTTCATTTTCAAAAATATTTTTTGCTGAATTATTTTTTCCTCGCCACCATCAACCCATCGCGAATCGGCAGCAACAAACATTCAACACGCGAATCTGATTTTACTTTCTTGCAATACTCCACAAGCGCTTTCGTGTCTTTGTCTTGTTTTTCCTGTAGCACTTTTCCACTCCACAAAACATTGTCGGCAATAATGATTCCGCGCGGGCGCAATTTGTCGAATACCAAATCATAATAGTTCGGATAGTTTTCTTTGTCGGCATCAATAAAAATCAAATCGAAAGTTTCGTTAAGCGTTGGAATAATCTGCATCGCTCTTCCAATGTGAAACTGAATTTTATTTTCCAATCCTGATTTCGAAAAATATTTCCGCACCATCGGTTCCAGTTCTTCGTTCACATCAATGGTATGAATGATTCCATCATCTGCTAATCCTTCCGCTAAACAAATGGTAGAGTAACCGGTGAAAGTTCCAATCTCCAGAATCCGCTTCGGGCGAATCAGTTGACTGAACAATTTTAAAGTTGCACCCTGCAAGTGACCGCTCAGCATTTGCGGCATGTAAATTTTTGCGTGCGTTTCGCGATTGAGTTCTCTCAGCACTTCGCTTTCCGTCGAAGTAAAATCTTCAGCATACTTTTCTATTTCTTCAGGAAGAAAATTCATTTCGAATAATTTGATGCAATGATAAAGAGTTCGGTTTTCAAAAGAAGAATTCTAATTTCACGATTGAAAAATTAATGATGAAAAAATTTCTGTTGATTCTGTTTCTCTTTCTTTCATCAAATCTGTTTGCGCAAAACTTTGCGCCTGTTGGTGCGAAGTGGTATTACACGCACTATGATGGAGCCAATCCAAATGAGTATTATGCAACAGTTGAATCAGTCGCTGATACCATTATTGATAGTATGAATTGTTCGAAATTAAATGTGACTTACTACAACTATCTGAACCAAAATTTACAAACTTGGTTTATGCGGTCTGACAGCGATAAAATTTTTTATTTCTCGGAAGACTCATCTCGATTTCTTGTGCTGTATGATTTTACAAAACAGCAAGGAGATTCATTTTATGTAGAAGGATTTTATTCTCCTGCAAATGGTGGAGCACCTCTTGTCGCGTACATTGATACGGTTGGCTTAATCAATATTAATGGTCACGATTTGAAATTTTTTAATTCGCACACAAACGATGAATTGCTTTACAGTTTTGGAGGCGGGATTGAATTGATTGGAAACAATATGTGGATGTTTCCATTTCCAGATAATTTCACAACTGGTCCATTGCGTTGTTACACCGATACTGCTTTAGGATTGTATGAAACCGGAGCCGCATCAAGTTGTGATTACACTACTGATATTCCAGAAATTAATTATTCAAATCAGTCAATAGAAATTT
>JAHEZG010000357.1 GCA_023251195.1 Chitinophagaceae bacterium
GCTCCTTCTAATATGTGGGTTGATTTTGTGGATGCATCAGGAAGAATTATAAAAACTACTGAATTAGGATTTCAATTATCAGGTAAACATTCAATTGCAACAGATGTTAGTATGCTGCCAACAGGTACCTATTTTTATTCTATTGCAACTACCAATGAAAGATTGTTTAGTCGTGTAGTAGTGGTTCATTGAAAATTATTTTGATGCATAATGAGGTTGAATTCTTCATATTAATTTTACCGTTGGTTTAAACAAAATTCATTTATTGAATTACCATTTTATATTTGTCCAAACAAAAACATTCATGAAAAAAATTACATTCTCAATTTTAATGCTTTTATCGGTTGTGTCGTTCGCTCAAAGAAGCACACCGGTAGCAAATTCTTTTAACGGAATAAAATTCTCAAATCAATTAACCCGTTCAATCTCTGATACTCTTTACCCATTAAGTTTCACAACTGCACTTGGATGCACACTTACTGTTTATTCAGTAGTTGGCGATTCAGGTTATGTTGTTGGTACAAATGGTTATGGCGACAAAGAAAAAGCACAACGCTATGACCTTTCAAATTACCAATTATTGGAAGGTGCTGTAACTGGTGTTTACATTTGGGCAGGAGCAAAAACAGTTGCTACAACTCCGGGTAATGTTGTAATAAAAGCATACAGTGTAACCTCTGGTGCTCCGGGGTCAGTTATTGCAACCTCAGATCCGGTTTCAATGGATTTGATTGACACTACCGGTAGCTTAACCTATTTTAATTTTGCAAGCCCTGCCGCAATACCAACAAACGGAAACTTTTTTGTTAGTATGGTAATGTCAACTGTTGTTGGCGATACTATCGGATTAGTGAGTTCACAAGATGGTTGCTTTGAAAACAGCGGGTATGCCTACGAAAAATGGAGCGATAATTCCTGGCATTCATTTCTTTCTGCATGGCCTTTGGATTTTGACATTGCTGTTTTCCCTATTGTAGATCATCAGTTTGGTGTTGGAGTAAATAATATTAATTCAGGTGTTGCTGTAAATGTTTTCCCGAATCCAACTGCAGATAACATTAATGTAAATTTTATGCTCTCCTCTAATTCAGCTCTAAGCTGTAAAATATACAATGCTGCCGGAATGGAAGTTTTAAATGCTGGAATTGAAAACTTTAATAAAGGTATTCACAATAAAGAAATAAACCTGAGTGGGCTAACCAATGGTATATACCTTCTTGCGGTTGAAACACAAACAGGAAAATCACTTCAGAAAATTGTGGTAATGCATTAATAAAAATTTTGAAAATTATTAGTAACAGCCGGAACAAAAATTCCGGCTGTTTTATTTTTACAATGCAATGACTTTGAAATTCATTTATTTTTATACTTTAGTCGCCACTAAAAATCAAAACCCAAAAAATAAAAATGAAAAAAATTACACAATTAACCGTTTTAGTTGCGGCAATGTTTTGCTGTAACCTGTTGCAGGCACAAACTCCTTTTAATCATTACTGGGATGCAAATGCACAGCACCTTCAAGCTCAAAGAGCAAATTTGTTTTCCGGATTAAAGCAAACCAGATCTACTGTTTCAATGTTCATTGATCATTCAGGTGCTAACTACGACGACCAGTTTTTTTACACTGATTTTAATTCTCTTTACAATGCTGCTACCGATCCTAATGATTCTTTCGGTTTAAAATATCTTGCAGTGAATATTAACAGTATTGCTGGCGAAACTGATTTTGCTGACCCAGCAGGAACATTTATGGATTGGACACAACTTGGAATGCCTAACGCTTATCCATCAACTGTAGCAGTAACTATTGACTCAATTATTTTTGCAATGGGCTATGCAAATTTTTCCGGCATGGTTGATACTTTTAAACTTCAGTTGGTTAATACACAAGCCAACGGAACTCCGGGTTCAACAGTTTTATGGGAATATCAGGATACACTGGCGACCAGTTTTCAAACTGATAATGATTGGACTGCAGGTTATTACTTTAAATTCCCTTGCGGTTATTCTTTAAATGCTGGTCAGGCTGCAAGTTTTCTTTTTAATTACTACGATCCATCTAAAATGGATTCTTTATCAGTATCGGGCGGAAGCGTAAAAGCAAGTCATGCTGCAGGATACGGAGATCAAAGTACTTATAAAACATCTTGGTTAGAGTGGTCAGGTATCTTTAATACTCCAACAAAGAATTCAAACTTATCTGTTGGCGGAGCAGGTGTTGATTACTATGGTATTCAAAACTGGCAAGCTGCATTTCTTGTTCATTTTGACTGGAATGTAGGAGTGAACGATGTGTTAAATAATTTAACTGTAAATTCAGTTTATCCTAATCCATCAAGCACAACTTCTAATGTTCACTTCTTCCTTGGTAACACTTCAAATCTTGAAGTAAATATTGTTGATGTAACAGGTAAAACAGTTCAGTCCACTTTCAATGGTTTAATGGTTGAAGGGGCTCACGATTTAAAATTGAATACCAGCAATCTTGCTTCAGGAGTTTACTTTGTTAGCATTAAGGCTGGCAATGGCAACCCTGTAGTTTCGAAACTGGTTGTTTCTCATTAATTGTGCAATTAATTTTTTAAAAAACCGCTCCGATTTTTCGGAGCGGTTTTTTTTATTTCAAATTTTTCACTTTCCTGATTTCGTTTACATTTGTTTCAAACAAAAAAATTACCATGAAAAGAATTGCTTTAATAGTTTTTGGATTTGCTTTAACATGCAATATTTCGTTTGCACAGAAAGGATTTCATGCAGGCATTGGAGGAAATTACAATACCGTGTGGATCATTAATCAGAATTCATATAGCCAGCCTGAGTATGATTATAAATTGGATATGGGTGGTGCATTTCGATTAGATATTGGTTATAATTTTTCTAAACACATTGGAGTGCAAACAGGGTTTACTACATTTAAAGGAGGGCAGAAATATGAAGATTCGCATGGCACCGGAATACTTCGTGAAGTGAAAATGAGTTATTCAGGTGTTCCAATTCAATTTAAATTAATTGGCGGTGAGAGTAAAGTGAAGTTTTATTTTCTTGCCGGACCTCAAATTTCATTTTTGAGTAAGGCTGAATTAAGTGGAAATTATAATGCAATTGATAAAACAACTTTAACCGCCGGAAAAGTGAGGTTTGAAAAAAGCAATACAGGGTTAAGTTTTGGTTTAGGAGCAGATATATCTTTTACTGATTTCTTATACATCAATGCCGGCATGTCTTTTTTATACGGGTTTAGCGATATCAATGCCGCTTCCGGATCGGGAACTGATACTTATGGCGGAACTACCTGGAGATTTCCATCACCAAATACCGGAACTTATGAAAAATCAAATTTGGCTAACGGCGGATTTTCAATTGGAATTCATTACCTGTTGAATAAATCAGCTGATTAATAATTTCAGCATATAAATTTTTGAAACAGCCATTCTGATTTTTCAGAATGGCTGTTTGATTTTTATACCAATGCTGATATTCCGGGCTGAACTTTTTTAACCCAGTTAAATTTATCTGCAACCTTTCCTGTTTTTATTCCTTCTAAATCCTTTTTCAAACGAATGGAAATTTCTCTTGATTCAACAGCGGGCAATTCCATTACTAAACCTTTATAACCGATGTGAGAAATAGGTGCAACTGATGCTGCAGTTCCAGTCCCGAAAGCATCCTGCAATTTCCCTTCGCGATAGGCTTTTAATAAATCATTCAAATCCACTCTTGTTTCTTCTACTGTCAATCCGTATCCGCGCAACAATTGAATACAGGAATCGCGTGTTACACCATCTAAAATTGTTCCGACCAATGCCGGTGTTTTCACCACACCATCTACTATAAAAAAGACATTCATCG
>JAHEZG010000358.1 GCA_023251195.1 Chitinophagaceae bacterium
CATGGAAATTTTCGATTGCCGATATTTCTCTATTAAAAACAAAATTCACTTTCAATGATGAAACAGTGAAGAGCAAAATGAATTTTAATATCGGAGAACTGCAAACAGGGTTTGAAGCATTTGATACTGATAAAAGCATTTATCATTTAAAAAATATTTCGCTGAAAAATTCCATTGTATCCATTATTGATTCTTCAATTGTTTCAACTCCAACAGTTACCACCGACACCTCATCTGCAACAGTTAATTATGATTTCAGTTTAAAGAATCTTGATGCCGCAAATGTGAATTTGCTTTATGAAACCATTCAGCAGAAAATGAAAATGCAGATTGGTGATGCATCCATAGCTGCAAACAAAATTGATATCACTCAGCAAAATATCAAGCTCGAAAAATTCACCTTGAACAACAGCAAAATTTATTTTGCTTTCAACAAACACATAACAACCGATACCATCATTCAGAAATCAACTGCTGCTGTTACACCTTCTGTCAAACCGTGGATGTTTTCACTCAGTAAATTAAACTGGAAAGCAAATGAAATTGCTTACGACGATTTTAATGCTCAGGAAATTTCAAGAGGAATTGACTTCAATCACATTTCACTTTCAGAGCTGGATGCTGACATTGATAATCTTTTCGACAATGGAAATGAAATCACCGCATCTGTTCATGAATTGAAAGCAAACGACAAAAGCGGATTTTCACTGAAACATTTCGAAAGCAATTTAACTTACGATTCCACTCACCTTGAATTAGCAGCATTGGATATTCAGGCAAACCAAAGTCGCATCCGGAATTATTTTTCTATTGCGTATCCTTCACTGAGCGCATTTCAAAATTCTATCGGTGAAATAAATGTGAATGCTGATTTAATCAATTCAACTATTGCTTTAAATGATTTTGCATTTTTTCAACCGGCAATAGTTGACTCACTTCCGGTAAGAAGCAATCAGGTTTTTTATATCAGTTCAAAAATCACCGGTGCGGTTAAAGATATTCATATCAATTCTCTTCAGCTCAATGCAGGCAGTAACACATCAGTGAGTGCAACAATGAATATTAAGGGCTTGCCTGAAATTGATAACACCTACTTCGATATTACTCTGAACAAACTTTCTACAACTGATTCCGATGTTCAATCCATACTGAAAGCCGGAACAATACCTGATACAAGCATTGCACTTCCTCCTGAAATTTTATTATCCGGATACTTCAGAGGTTCACTGAATCAATTCAGCACTAAAGGAAATCTGCAATCTTCATTTGGAAACATGAGTGCTGTGGTTGATGTAACTCCGAATGATGTTTACAATGCATCAGTGAATACCGACCATTTTGATTTCGGAAAACTGATGCTGCAGCCCGATACACTTTTAGGAACTGTTACACTCGAAGCAAACCTGGCCGGAAAAGGTTTTTCATCTGACAGCATGCAGGGAATTGCTGCTATAAAAGTTCAGCAGGCATTTCTGAATAATTATAATTATCACAACATTCTGGTAAACGGAAATTATACTTCATCGCAATTTGATGGAACTGCATCTGTCAATGATTCAAATCTGATTATGAATTATGCCGGCATTTTAAATTTTGACTCGCTCCATTCTCAATACAAATTTCTGGTTGACATTCAGAGTGTTGACTTGCAGGCGCTGCATTTTACAACCAGTGACATTCGAATGAAAGCAGAATTGATTTCTGATATGAAAGGGAATTCGTTGAATAACCTGACGGGTACATTTGATTTACGAAATATGGTGATCATAAAAAATGATACGCTCTACACAATTGACTCCGCATTGTTTGTTTCCATTTCCGCATCAGCTAAAAAAATCATTCACATACAATCGCCGTTCTTAGTCGGCGATCTTCAAGGCGATATTGCGCTTGGTGATCTTTCCGCTTCTCTCACACAGCATTTCAATCGCTACTTTAATTCAAGTGATACATCCATGCCTGCGGAAACTGCTTTGCAGAATTTTACTTTCGATTTGGAAATGCAAAGCAGTGAATTGTACACGGTGCTTGTTCCATCATTACAAAAATTTGTTCCGGGTAAAATTTCCGGCGCATTCAACAATTCAATTCACAAACTGAATTTCGATGCAAACATTCCGGAAGTGAAATACAGTAACATGGAAGCCGACAGTTTAATATTTTCCTTTCAGTCTGATGCAACTGCTCTTACTTACAATGCAGGTTTTTCAACTATGTATGTTGGAAAAAATAAAATCATCAATACATCTGTTTACGGAAAAGCATTGAATGATTCTTTAAGTATTAATCTCGGAATGAAGGATGAAAACAATATGCAACAATATTTATTTGCCGGAAGTATTGCTAAAGTATATGGCGATTATCGTTTGCATTTTCAACACGATGGAATTTTGCTCAACTATCAATCGTGGAACATTGCACCCGATAATTATTTAGTACTGAGTACAGGCAATTTCAATGCACACAATCTTTCACTCGTTCATGGTTCGCAGGCATTGAAAATTTCGAGCACAGATAAAAATGCAAATGCTCCTCTTGAAATCTCCTTTAAAGAATTTGAAATCGAAGATCTCTCGCACATCATTCGCGACACAGCATATGTGGTCGGTGGAATGATTGAAGGAACGCTTGCCTTAAAAAATCTTCAAACCTCTGCTGCTTTCAATGCAAATCTTGTAGTCAGCAATTTCACTTTCCTGAATGATACACTTGGAACCATCACGCTTACTTCCGACAACGAAACAGTTAATCGTTACAATGTAAATGCAGGTGTAAAAGGAAATGGAAACAACCTGACATTGAAAGGATATTACTCAACGCTACCTAACACCAGTTCTTTGCACTTCGATGCTGATGTGATTAATCTGAATCTCGCATCCATTGAAGCTTACACGCTCGGACAAGTCACTAACCTGACAGGAAATGTAAACGGAAAATTGCAGGTTGGAGGCAGCACTGTTACACCACTAATTAATGGCGAAATGAATGTGGACACAGCGGGTTTCAATTTCACCTATCTGAATTCTTATTTCAAAATTGAAAACGAAAATTTAGTTTTTGATAACAACAGGTTACTTGTTCAGGATTTTGCGTTGCTCGATTCTTTAAACAATGCAGCCATCATTAATGGATGGATAGAACCACTCACTTCTCCTTCCATCGCATTTGATTTGAAAATAAAGACTGAAAATTTTATGGCAGTCAATTCTGTAAAAACAGATACCTCCTTATTTTATGGGAAAGTGATTGTTGACAGTTATACAAGTGTAACAGGCAATGCTGATTTTCCGAAGATTGAAGTGAAAGCAAAACTTAAAGAAGGTTCAGCACTAACAGTTGCGGTGCTGGATGATAAAATTGCAACCATTGAAAGCGATGGCATTGTGATTTTCAATTCATCTTCGGATTCGCTTAACAACATCATGACAAAAACAAAAATCCCTTCAGTAGTTGTTCCCGAACAGTTTAAGGGCCTTGAATTGAATGCAGCCATCGAGGTAAATAAAAATTCTTCGTTAACAATTATTACAGACCCTGCATCGGGTGATTCATTGATGGTGAAAGGAACTGCCACACTCAATTACACGATTGATCCAAGTGGTAAAACAAGTTTAACCGGTCGCTACGAAATAAGCGAAGGTGTTTACCAACTTTCGTTTTATGATTTCATCAAGCGAAAATTTATATTGTCGCCAGGAAGCAGCATAATCTGGAATGGTGATCCGTATGAAGCAGAATTAAATCTGGATGCAGTGTATCAATTGAAAACTTCACCAATTGATTTGTTGCAATCACAGGTTGCCGGATTATCTCCTGAGCAACAAAATACTTATCGGCAGCAATTATT
>JAHEZG010000359.1 GCA_023251195.1 Chitinophagaceae bacterium
CAGTTTGGGAAACAGTTTCGGAGCACATTCCATTATTAGTGGAATGGATTGAGGTTTATATTGAAGAAGAAAGTAAACGATTGTAAAATTAATTTCAACTTCAACCGGAAATCAAGAAGTGGGCATATTATAGTGAAGGATATTGCTGAGTTGATTGCGGAGGCAAAGCAATTGTAACTTGCTGATTAAATAAACTTACTTTTAACGATAGTAAATTTTTCCTGATGAAAAAAATAACTGTTACACTTCTTTTGTTTTTCAGTGTTACACTTTGCAAAGCGCAGTGGGTTCAGACAAAAGGTCCTACAGGAGGACCAATTCTCTGTTTGAAACAACTTGGCGATACTGTGTATGCCGGAACTTATGGAGGTGTTTTCTATTCAATCAATATGGGAATAAGCTGGAATGCTCTGAATAATGGACTTGGAAATTTTCGACGAGTAGATTTTATATGTTATGGAAATGGCAATTTATACATTCATGCAGACTCTGGCGGCTTATCCGGTAAAGTTTTTAAAATGTCGGAGGGGGGAAATACATGGTCACAAATTTATAGCATGAATTGGGATGCCAGGGCAATGGCAGTTTCCGACAATTACATATGCTTAGGTGCAAATAATAATTACTTGTTACAATCTTATGATGGTGGTGCAAATTGGACTTATGGAGCAACCTCACCGGTTTCAAATTGCTATTGTCTTTACTCTGTCGGTGATTCAGTTTACCTTGAAGGTGGGGGAGGAATGTATTTAAGGATTTTGCCTGGTACACTGTGGTCACACATTCCCAACTCATGCGGGGGAGCAGACTTCCTCTATAAATTTCAGGGAGAAATATATTTAACCGATGATCATGGTATACATAGTTTGAGTATCAATTGTAATTATGTTTTTAGTTATATGCCAACATCATACTACTTTAATTCAATTACTTCAAATGACACCAGTTTATATTTCGGAACCGGCAACAATGGCGTATATGTTTATTCTGATACTGCAGGTACATGGGTAGCTTCCAACTCAGGTTTTTCCAATTTATATATTCCTGCGTTAATCTGGCATAATGGAATCTTAATTGCCGGGACAGGAGATGGAATTTTTCGCTCCGATGATAATGGAGCGCATTGGATCAAATCAGATTCAGGTTTGATTGCCACTCTACCTGAATTTGCAATTCACGATTCTGTTATTGTATCGCGAAATAATGGTCTTAACAATAAAAGTTATACTCGCTCTTTTAATTCAGGAAATAGCTGGGAAATGATTTGCGATACAGGATGGTATGCCACACCGATGTATGTGGTGGCAACAAATGGTAAAGATTTTTTTATGGATGGTGAATTATATTCAAAGGACAATGGATCGAGTTGGAATTATAATTCAGTTTATGGAAGTTTTCCAACTATGAGTCATTGCATGTTATGTGATAGCGGAATAGTTTATACAGGTTCAACTGGAGGGCCGGGAAATTTCCTTTCCTATTCAACCGATACAGCAGCAACCTGGCAACATAATTTTCAACCACCTGAACCCGGATATATATATGCACTTGGTAAACAAGGAGGATATATACATATTTGGCTTAGCAATTCTTTCTCGCACACTTTTAAAACAAATAATAATGGAAGCACCTGGCAACAAACCAATTTTCCAGGATCCAATTACTGTGAGTCAATTGTTGGGATTGGTAATTATGTTTATTATGGATATGCCACAGGTTCCCGAATTTTTCGCTCTGGTGATGGAGGCACGACTGTTATAGAAATAGATTCAAACCGCCTTGCAGGTCAACTCTATAATTTATATGTTCTTAATGATAAATATCTTTTTGCAGGAACAACAGCAGGAGTATATTTTTCTGCTGATAGTGGGAGAAGTTGTTTTCAATTGAACGATGGACTTATCAATAAGCAAATCTTCAGGATTACCTCTAATAACGAATTCTTATTTCTATCCACTCAAGGGAATGGAATATGGAAAAGGAGCATTGCTGATTTCACTTCAAATATTAATCATCTAATTGTCGGGGCAAATTTCTCAGCATCAGATTCTGATTTTTGCGGTTATGGATGTGTGAATTTTTTTGACCAAAGTTCAAATGCAGATTCTTGTTATTGGTATTTTCCTGGTGGAAATCCTTCGAACTCTACTTTGCATAATCCCTCAGCTATTTGCTACAGTTCTTTGGGGTCTTATGATGTTACTTTGATAGCAACCCATGGAGCAATACATGACACACTAGAATTTGTGAATTACATAACAATTTCTCCACAAACAACTGCAAGTGTCTCACAGGCTGCAAATACTCTTTATGCTTTGTCGGTTGGAGATATTCAATGGTATGATTGTGCTGCACAACAAATTATCCCCGGTGAAAATGGAGTTTCATTTACTCCTGTAGCAACAGGTTATTATGCAGCTATTATTTCAAATGGTTGGTGTGTTGATACCTCTGATTGTATTTCAGTAATTGTAAATTCAATTTCGGAAATTTCAAGTACAAAATTTTTCTCCATCAATCCAAATCCTGCTATAACATTTCTGACTTTGGAATATACTGTTACAGCCACACTTACCATTTACAACCTCCTCGGCGAGCAAGTGCAGGAAATCAGTTTGGAAAGGAACACCACAAAGAAAAATATTTCGCTCACCAATATTCCATCCGGAATTTATTTCTGTGTGCTGCGAACAGAAGATGGAAAAATTGCACAGCAAAAATTAGTGGTAGCGAAATAAAATCGCAGCAACTATTTTTGCTTTCATCAAAAAATAAAAATGCTCAACTGGAATTTCGCCGAAGGTTTTCATCCAACATCCAAAGTCTGGATTTATCAAAGCAGTCGTGAACTCAATGCAACTGAAGTGAATGAAATTGAAAATTCATTAAAATTATTTTCAAAAGAATGGACTGCTCACAAACAGGAATTAAAAGCAATCGGTACTGTATTGTTAAATCGCTTTGTGGTATTGATGGTTGATGAATCACTCAATCTTGCCAGCGGTTGCAGTATTGATTCATCAGTAAAATTTATTCGTGGTTTAGAAAGCCAGTATCAACTTTCACTTTTAGATCGCTCGGTTTTATTATTTGAAGAAAACGGAAATCAAAAAGAAGTTTTGCTTTCGCAGCTAAATGAAAAAATTTCGAACGGCGAAATTCTCCCGACAACTTTTTATTTCAACAACACAGTTACAACATTGGCTGAAATGAAAACTAATTGGAAAATTCCTGTAAAAGATTCGTGGATGGCATCGAAACTGAAAATTGAAATTATAAACGGGTAGTGATTTTTCGAATTCGAAAAATATATTATTGACTATTAAATTATTTTGAATCACATGCAATTGTTTAAAAGCGGGCATGATTAAAAATTAAATGCAACTGTATAAATTATAAATTTGAGATAAATAAAAATTCAAAACATGACTGAATCAAAAAACCTTCAATCGCCTTCAAACGAAGAAAATAATACTCAGCATGACTTGCAGGAGGCAAAGCAGGGGTTGTTAACCCTTGAAGCATTAATAAAAATGCGCAGTAAAAATAAACCTCAATCAAATTCTGATGACGGAACCAAGAAGGATGAAGATTTTGATATCGATCCGATTCCCGGATACGGAGGTGCCTGGTAATTAAAATCAATACAATTTTTCACAAGCCATTTTGCAAACATGCAGAATGGCTTTTTTTATTTTGCCAATCCTTATATCAGTCAAACATGGCCATTGGTTTAATTTTATTTTGATATTAGCATTTAACTTCTATTTTGCTTCACCAATAATTAAAACCAAACCCATGATTAAAAGAATTTTTTTACTGTTCGCTTTTCTCTTGTTTAAACA
>JAHEZG010000360.1 GCA_023251195.1 Chitinophagaceae bacterium
CTTACTTCCAGAATATAGATTACCGACCGAAGCTGAGTGGGAATATGCTTCTCTTGCTTTAATTGGCAACAATCCGTATGCGGGTGAAGAAACAATTACTGACCGGAAAATTTATCCATGGAATAATGATGTGCTTCGTGATTCAAAACATGGATCTTGGCAAGGAGATTTTCTTGCAAACTATAAACGGGATCGTGGCGACAATATGGGTATTGCCGGAGGATTAAATGACGCTGCTGATATTACGGCTCCTATTTATTCATACATGCCGAATGATTATGGACTATTTAATATGGCCGGAAATGTAAGTGAGTGGTGCATGGATGTTTATCGTCCTTATACTTTTTACGATGATGTTGATTTTAATTCTTTCCGTGGAAATGTTTTTGACAAAGACAGTTTGGATGAAGACTTTGCGCATGTTGACAAAGATTCATTAGGTCGGGTTGTTAAAATACCAGTAACTGAACAAGAGAATATTAATCGTTTGAATTACAAAAAATCAAATGTTATAGATTATCTTGATGGTGACAGTTCTTCATGGAACGAATATCAATACGGTGTATCATCGTTAATAAATAATAAAGCCAGAGTTTACAAAGGAGCTTCATGGTCTGATCGTGCTTACTGGATGTCTCCGGGTACTCGTCGATATTTAGATGAAAATCAAGACCTGGCAACTTTAGGTTTCCGTTGTGCTATGGCCCGCTTGGGAAGCCCAATGGGCAATGAAACAAAGGCAGGGAATTATTTTAAAGTAAAAAATAAGAAAAAATTAGATAGCCGCGGATATAAAAAGGCTAACAAATAAAAAACGACAGAAAATAGTTAAGGCCCGACCAGAAAAAACTGATCGGGCCTTTTACTTTGTGTCCAAATCAAAATCGATGATCATTAATGAGCTGTATCAACTTTATCTTACATCAACTGGGATTTGTACTGATACAAGAAATATTCAAAAGGGCTGCATTTTCATTGCATTAAAGGGGCCCAATTTCAATGCTAATATTTTTGCAAAGCAAGCAATTGAATCAGGGGCTTTAGTTGCGGTAATTGATGACAATATGTATTCAATTGAAGGAAAAACAATTTTAGTATCTGATACGCTTTTAACACTACAGGAATTAGCTAGCCACCACCGAAAACAATTTACCTGTCCTGTAATTGCAATAACAGGAAGCAATGGAAAAACCACCACCAAAGAATTATTATTTTCTGTGCTTTCAACTACTTACAGAACATTTTGTACGAAAGGAAACCTGAACAATCACATTGGGGTTCCTATCACACTTTTATCTATTCCATTAAAATCAGAAATGGTGGTAATAGAACTTGGCGCAAATCACCTGAATGAAAATAAATTCTTGTGTGAAATTGCAAAGCCTGACTATGGAATAATTACTAATAATGGCAAAGATCACCTCGAAGGATATGGAAGCATTGAAGGGGTTAGAAAAGGAAATGGTGAAGTTTATGAATTTCTGAAAACGAATAATTCAACAGCATTTGTATCCGCCTATCAGGAAGATTTGATTTTGCAATCAAATGGAATGGAGCGGATTATTTACGGCAATCACAATGCTGCAATGGTAAAAGGTGATGCAATGAATTCATTTCCATATTTAAAAACTAAAATCTCATTCGTTAATGGAGAAAATTTTGAAGTACAAACTCAATTGGTAGGAAAATATAATATTGAAAATATTCTGGCAGCCGCTGCAATTGGATTTCATTTTAAAGTGAGTAAAGAAAAAATTAAAAAAGCAATTGAAAATTATAAGCCGGCCAATAATCGTTCGCAACAACAATTAAAGGATGGAAACTCATTTATTTTAGATGCATATAACGCAAATCCAAGCAGTATGAAACTGGCGATTGAAAATTTTGCAGAGTTTCCAGTGACAAATAAAATTGCTGTGCTTGGTGATATGGCAGAGTTGGGTAATTATTCAGCTGCCGAACACGAATTGATTTTAAAACAACTCGCAGTTATTCCGTTAAAAGAAATATGGTTGGTTGGAAAAGAATTTTCTGAGGCAACAAAAAAATTTCAGCGTACAATTTCTAACCTGAAATTATTTAATGATGTGGATGAGCTGAAAAAATATTATCAGCAACAAAAACTTTCGGGATATTATTTTTTATTGAAAGGTTCCAGAGTGAATAAATTGGAGAAGATGATTGAATGAATATTGCTGAATACAAAAAATAAAAAAGCCGGATTGCTCCGGCTTTCGTTCTTTACTTTTCGCTTTTAGCTTTTCACTTCTTTTCAAAAACCAATCGTGCATGATCCATTATTTCGCGCTCGAAGCAAACACGATTTGGTCGCACCTTCAATAAATCATATTGGTAACGGAATTCTTTATCAGTAAAATATTTTGGAATCAGCGACAAGTACCACAGGTATTTTTTCCATTGGAATTTGTAATACAATTTAGTCCACTCGCGATTTGTTCTGATGTAATCGAGGCGACCGCTGCTGTAATAAATTTTCTTTAAGTAAGGTTCAGCCACACGAATAATGTGTTCGTGTCCGTACGACAACCACGAATCAGGATTGTGCTTGGTGAGCAATGCAAGAATGTAGGCATCGCTTCCTTTCGGTGCGTTGATGTCAAACTTTTCGTAAGGCAGCATGTTCTTGCTGAACACCATTGCCTGCATATAAAAACGGCACCCTGGTTTCAGCAAATCAAAAATATGATGGAAGTAATCGTCATAAACTGCATCCTGTTTTCCATCTGTAAAATCTTTTACCGAAGCCACATGCTCGAAACTTCCGAAAGCTGTTACAGCGTCAAATAATCCGAAATCTTCAGGTGTAACATAGCGCGCATCTTTCAGGTAAACTTCCAATCCGTTCTTGCGACAGGCAGCAGCTTGTCCCTCAGAAAGATTTACTCCAATGGCTTTGCACCCGATATTTTTCTTCAGCCACATGAGCCAACCGCCCCAGCCACAACCAAGGTCGAGCACGCGACTGTCTTTTGTAATGCGCAACTGGTCGGCAACAAATCGATACTTTTTTTCCTGTGCCTGATCGAGTGTCAATGAATAATCGCCATCGTAAAACGCATTACTGAAATGTGCATTCTCACCCAAACTGTATCGAACAAATTTATCGAGGTTGGTGTAAGTGAAATTCATTTCCTTGGCTTTGTCCCATTGCTGACCTTCAGTATGGCTTTTACTATTGCCGCGCCATTTTCCATCGGCTTCTTCAACAACCACTTTTTGTTTTGCTTTTGTTTCAGGTATTAAAACCTCTTCTGTTTGCTGGCTCATATTTTTTTGTTTTGCGATTTAAAAGTAAAGCGAAGTTTCTTTTTTCAAAATGATTTATTAAAAAAATCTTGTTCAAGATTTCACACAAACTACAATGAAAAAAACAGGAAAGGTTACAGAGGAAAAATAAAAACTTACAATCTCGATTTCGTTTTCACCTCTTCCAGCAAAGCATTTTGTTGCGAGTTGTTTTTAATTTTCACATAACCTGCATTCAGTTTTGAAGAAAGTTTCTGCAAAGTTTTTTGTGATTCATTATCCTTCCCGATTCCTACAATGGTGAAATTCTTTTGTCGCGAATCCTCATTTAATTTTTCTAAAGATTTTTCGGGCATATCAAAACCACCATCGGTCAGAATAAAAATCTGGTTGTTGCCTGCTGAAATATAATTCTGCAAAAGCGTTTCAACACCCAAATCAAATCCGGCGGAAATATTTGTAGTACCCCTCGCCTGCAATGATTGAACAATACTATCCATTGTTGCATGATTATTTCCATTGTTAGGTGGAAGAATTAATTCAGCACCATTAC
>JAHEZG010000361.1:0-3282 GCA_023251195.1 Chitinophagaceae bacterium
ATCCAGTAATTGCAGAAATGAAAACTGTAACAGTTGTAACAATGTTTCAAAAAACACTTTAAACGAAAAAAATGTTAAACGCTTTTTTAAATCGCGCGAGTTCTTTTTTATTTAAATAGTACTGGTTATAAGCTCCGTTTTCTTTTTTAATAAGCACCAATTTTGCTTTCACCAACCCCTCCATATGTTGAAACACTGTAGAACTCGCTATGGGCATTTCGTTGGCAATTTCGCCCATCATATTGCCTCCATTCTTCGAAAGAAATTTAATGATTTCAAGCTTCGCAGGATGACTGATTGCATTGGCAAATTCGGCAAGAACAATTTCTTTTTTATTGAATGCAAATGATTTATTGGTGATTGCTTTTTTTTTTGCCATAACCGAAATAATTAGTTGATGCAAATAACAACAGTTCATTCAATAACAACGATAAAAAGCACACCGAAATCTATCAAAATATTACCCTTTTATTTTCTGAAGTTGCCATAATTATTCATGTTGAAAAATTGATGCATTGAATAAGAAATAAAACAAAATATTTACCCTGCAGAAAAAAAGAAAATGAAAATAAATTGTCGTGAATGTTATAGTGAATTAGATTCGAGCCAGTGGTATTGTAAATATTGCAAAGCATATAATGGCCCTCCCCTTCTTAAATTTTTGGTAATGACAGGTGTAGCTATCTTAGTTTTTATTGTTTTCATGTATTACCAGAACACAACTATTTAAATCAATTATTCCGAAAACCGGATTGTCAATCGCAGAACTACGATTTTTTATCGTAGTTCTACGACATTTGCTTTACAAACTTCAAATTATTATTAACTTTTAAATAATAATTTTACTTTTAAACACAAATTAAAAAGTATGAATTCATTTCCGCAAAGAAATTCTATGAACGCAATTGTTGCAGACGATCATCCATTATGGGTAAAATCGTTTTCCGATACAGTTAAAAAATGCGACTTTATTAATAAAGTGTCGCCTGCAAGGAATGGAGTTGAGGTGCTTGATTTGTTAAAAAAATCAAAATATGATTTGGTTTTTCTTGATATTGGAATGGATGAAATGGACGGTGAAGAAACTGCTTTTCACATTGCTCAGGATTTTCCATGTGTAAAAACCATTGCTGTGAGCATGCATTATACACCAAAAAAAATCAGGCAGATGTATATCGTTGGTTGCAGAAGCTATATATTAAAGGCGCAGGATGAAAAAGAAATTTTGAAATCAATTAAAGCAGTTGCATCAGGTGAGCGGTATTTTCATCCGATGGTAATTGAAAAACTGGCTTTGGATAAGGATGAACAAAAAAATCTGCAACTACAAGAAGAATTCAGGCTATCACCTATGGAGATAAGAATTATAATTCACATCTGCGAAGGTAAAACAAGCAAAGAAAATGCTGAAGTGTTAAAAAAGAAATTGCGAACGATTGAAAAATATCGTGAATATATTTATGATAAAACCGGCACAACAAATAAAATTGAACTTCATAATTTTGCATTGAAACATCACTTGATTATTGAATGAGTGATACATTTATTGAATCGGAATTTTCCAGTTAATCAAAGAGGAAATTCTTCGCAAGCAATTTAACCTGATTTAATTGCCTCAGTCTTTTTCTTAATCGATTTACAAGATATGCGGGAATTAATGGTGCTGTAGCTAAGAAAAACATAGTTATCCATATTGTATTGAGAAAACTTCGCAGTTCGTCTATATCTGAGTAAGTATTTTCTATTAAACCAATTCGGGTGACCAATACGAATGCAATATTGCTTATATAAAACGCAAAAACAAAAAGTGAAATGCTTAGAAGATAGCAAAATATTTCAACCATTATTAGAAATCCTGAATTAACAAAACCGGATACTGAATTACTTTTTGCGGTTTTATATATGTTTTCAATTGTTTTAAATGCCCTTGCTTCTTTAAGTACATTGTAATCATCATTCATTGTAACTAATATTTGATTGCTGCAAAGAGAAAGAATATAATTACATCATAATATAGTAGAACTACGATAAATATGAAAACGACTGCTTGTTTTTGAAAAGCTCAATGGTGGTAAAAATTAAGTTAAAGCAATAAAGTTTTAATTTTTACTGCATGGAAATAATTCGTGTTGCTTTAATGAACAAGTGTTTGAACAAATTTTTTCTCGAAGGAAAATTTTAACAGATGGGGCGTTAATCAACGATTCATCAAACCTACATATCAAAAACTTCCCAGTATGATTTTCGGGTGAAACAATTGTAACAATCATTTGTTCTTCGCCGAATGAATCAATCTGTACAATGGCTTCCTTGCAGCTATATCTTTTTAATAATCTACTCATGAAATTTCAATTCTGTGTTTGTTCAGGTTCCGCAAGAGTAGAACGCAGTATGGCTCTTTTATATTCCAAATTTCATTTTTATCGTAGTTCTACGGTGTTTATTTTTCAGCTATTGCTTAATTTAAAAGTTTTGCTATTGATTTTAATTTTAAAAAAGAATAATCAAAATCTCCCCTTAAATTATCAATTCAAAAACTTGACGATCAACTATTTTATTTTGCCAATCAGTATTTTGAATTCAAACTTTAAACTATCAATTACTCCATCCATAAGAAGGTTTCACAATTTACTTTTTCTGATAACTTGCAAAAAAAAAAATTTATAATGGAAGTACTTGGAAGCCTCGCAAAATTAAAATCTAACAATACTTTACCTATTCCTTGGTGGCACAGAGCACCTTTAGGGCTTTTGAATAATACATATGTTTATATAGCAATTGTTAAAAGTGACAAGCGGCCAGTTGGAGATATCATTTTATCTGTATTGAATCCATTTCAGTGGAAAAATATGTTCAGAATTGATTGTTTTGATGACGACAAGCCAGGCATTATAAGAAAAGTCTTTGAAGCAATTTTACCATTGAATATAGCTATAGCAGAAACAGCAACTGTGGATTCAGGAAATATGCATCATATTACTTTAATCTGTGAACCTTTTGGAAAAGAGATCGTCGATATTGAAACTTTATATAATAAGCTCTCAAATATAGAAATCAAAAAATTTCAAATAAAGCCTTTTTTTGAGGATAAACCGGAAATACTATGGCATGATTATAAACCAATAAATCATGGTTGGATTGAATCTGTCGAATGGCGAAAAGAAATAGAAAAGCATTATCCTAACTTACTTAATACTGTTGATTTAGATCGTGCTGTAATATCGGCTGATACAACAAAAAGATTTATCAGATATGTATTTCCAATCAAAGGTGCAATATCCT
>JAHEZG010000361.1:3292-3815 GCA_023251195.1 Chitinophagaceae bacterium
CCTTACAAATTGAACATAGTGATGAACCTGGTGCTTTAAAGGAAATAGCAGAAGTTCTTAAAAACTCCAATTCGAATATTTTATCATCACTATTAAGAAGAGGTGGCGCTGGACCAAAAAATGCGATTTTGGTTGCTGTTTGTGAACCTTCTGTAAAAATGTCCGTCCAGGATCACAAGTCGTTATTAGAGAAAAATCTAACACAATTAAATCAGGAAATAAGACCAAAGTGGAAAATTAATGAAGGAGATAATTTAAAATACTTGATATACCCTAAACATCCAGACGACTTTGTTGCCAGAGTACCATCAACCCTGATACCTCATATAAAAACATATCTTAAAGAAGTTGAACCTCATAAAATTCCCATATTTCTTTCAAGGAGATTCTTAAGGGGAGAACGCAGAGATAAAATTGTTAGTACTGTAAAATTAGTACTTAATAATAATGGCTACCAGGCGATAGAAGCCATTCCTGAACCTGGTGCTTTTTTGACTTCAATAATTCAAATTACTTCAAAAAT
>JAHEZG010000362.1 GCA_023251195.1 Chitinophagaceae bacterium
TTGCCCGACCAATTCCAAGTTCAAATTTCACCATTTCACCAACAAATTTATGCCCGCTGCAACATGCGACTGTAAATTACCCAGGAACAACTACAGGATTATTAAATAATTGGACTTTTGGAAGTTCTAATATAATTACTGGAAATAATTGGGGGCCATATATTGTATATTGGAATAATCCTGGTATAAAGCCAATTTACCTTCAAGTAACTGATTTAACTGGGTGTACATCAAAAGATACAATGTATGTGAATGTTCATCCGAATCCCAATGCAAATTTTTCAGGGGCTCCTACTGAAGGATGTAATCCTATTGAAGTATTTTTTTCCAATGAATCTTCCGGTGGCGACTCTACTTATAACTGGATTTTTGGTGATGGAGGCTCATCTTCTAATGAAAATCCAAGCAATGTATATAATAATAGTGGAGACTTTGATGTTACATTAATAGCAACAACCTATTGGGGGTGTAGTGATACAATAACTAAACCTTCATTTGTTCATGTTATAGATCATGTTGTTGCTGGATTTAATACAAACGCTGTTGCTGGTCAGGAATACGACCTATCTGTAGCAAACTTTACTTTCACCAATAGTAGCCAGTTTGCTGATACATATTTATGGTTGTTTGGCGATGGAATTACATCAACTGAAATAAATCCAACGCATATCTATACTCATGTAGGAACTTATACTGTTACATTAATTGCTTTCAATGAATTTTGCAGCGATACATTTTCATTCGAACCAATTGTAATTGTTTCATGGAATGATATTATATTCCCAACTGGATTTTCACCAAATAACGATGGAGACAATGACTTTTTTAAAGAGCTTTATAAAAAAGGGGTTGTGACTTTAAATTACAGGATATATAATAGATGGGGTATTTTAGTTTTTGAGTCATCTTATCCACAAGGAGCATGGGATGGAAAATATAATGGTGTTGATTGTGAAATTGGAGTCTATATTTGGGAAGCAAATGCCACAATGTTAAATGGAAATCATTTATATAAAAAGGGGAATGTAACTTTAATACGATAAAACAGGTAAACTCTGTTTGGTTTGTTGCGTAGAAAAAAACTCAAAAAATGAAAATGAAAAAAATTCTATTTGTTGTACTTGTTTTGATAACAAAACAAAGCATTGGACAGGATCTACACCTTACACAGTTTTATATGTCACCTTTAACATTAAATCCTGCATTAACGGGAGTATTTAATGGAAATTATCGATTTACAGGAAATTATAGAAATCAGTGGTCAAGTGTAATTGCTAATCCTTATGAAACACTTGCCGGAGCAATAGAATTTTCTGGTAAGTCAGGAGATTTTAACAGAATTGGGGGAGGGCTACACATATTAAGTGATCAAGCTGGAAGCTCTCAATTAACAACTAATATTATTTCGGGGTCAGTTTCATACAATTTTGCTTTATCGAGAAATATGGATTATTATATAAGTACAGGATTAAATGTTTCTTATAGCGAAAAGCACATTAATGCAAGTAATTTAACTTTTGGCAACCAGTATGGTGATGCTGGCTTTGATCCTAGATCTTCAACTGGTGAATCAATATTTACCCCTAAATATTCATACGCAGATGCGTCGCTAGGTTTTTTATGGTATCATATTAACGGTAAGCGCCATAATCAATTTTTAGGAATTTCTCTTTGGCATGTTAACAGGCCAAATCTTGCTTTTATTGATAATGATCTTGATAAACTTTATACAAAAATTGTTGCACATGCAGGTATGGAATTTCCTGTTAGTGGCAAGGCCGATATGACTCCATATTTGTTGGCAATGAAACAAGGACCTCACACGGAGTTGGAATTGGGTACTCTTTTTAAATTTATACTAGAAGAAAGAAAAGGACAAATTTTAGGGGGAACAAATTTTTACATTGGACCTTTTTACAGAATTGTTGGAAACCAAGATGTTTTTGCATTTAGTGATGCTTTAATACTTGCCACAAAGTTAGATGTTGGTGGTTTTACTTTTGGATTAAGCTATGATATAAATGTAAGTGGTCTTGTACCCGCAAGTGCAAGCAGAGGCGGTCCTGAATTAGCAATTCAATATACTGGTGCTTTTAAACACCAAAATTCAAAAACTTTTTGCCCAAGATTTTGATGTATACTAAATATTAAATGTGTAATGCCCTGCTATAATTTTAGCAGGGCATTTTTTTTATAAATAAAACTCCAATAAAGAAAAATATATCTACTACCCATAAAGGTGTAACCTTTTGTATAATTATTGGGTATAAATGTGATAAATAATCAAAACACAAAAACATGTCACCACAAGAACACCTTGAGTTTTTAATTTCTCATTATGAAGCAAAATACCCTCATTTAGAATCACCAATGATTTGGTTGACAACTAAAACAGCTGAGGAATTAATTGATGCTTTTAAGATTGCTAAAAAACAACCCATTACGAGAGAGCACTTTATCATGGGTAAAAGAAAAATTAAGAAACTCATGAAAATGGGAATGCTCGAAGCTGCTTAATCAAATTTAACTTATATGCTTAATTTCAGTACTTTAGTTGCAGGATCTCATATCATTCTTGAAATGAAAAATGAAGATGATGAAGCAGAAAACCCGGCAAAAACATTTGACTTCTACTTAAAAAAGAAGAACAGAAAACCAAGATCAAAATCACTTAAAAAGTTTAAAAAATCTACAGCAAATTAGGAATAACAATTTCCCAAAAAATTAAATAGTAATGGAAGGAACCAATCTGGTTCCTTCTTTTTTTTGCCCTTTACAAAATGTTGTTAACATTAGGTAACTATATAGAGGTAGTCATAGTATAAAGCTAAAGAAATCTCAAAAATGGGTAGCACTACTTTTTGCAGAGGATTAATCATCTTCATATTTTCACTTTGGTTTACGGCTTTTAGCCTGAAGGCACAACCAATTGCAAATTTCAATATCACCTTACCGGTTCCAAATTGTAACCCTGCGGTATATAGTTTTGTTGATTCGTCAACAGGAGTGCCTCCACTCAGTTACCAGTGGAATTTTGGGGTTTACCCGGGAGTGAATTCTATCTTCCAAAATCCAAGTACTACTTTTTTAAATTGTGGCACATATACTGTTCAGTTAATTGTAACTGACGGAAACGGTGATGCTGATACTGCTACCCAATCTGTTACCGTTTGGTGTTCGCCAACTGCAATTTTTAATACAACTGATGTTTCCGGTTGTCTTCCTTATCTTGCAACTTTTAATAGTTCTGGTTCTATTGCAGGAAGTGGAACTTTAACAAATTACGATTGGGATTTTGGCGATGGTTATTCAGGAACTGGTGCAACACCCAACCATACTTATGTTGATGCAGGTTGTAAACAGGTAACTTTAATTGTTACAAACTCTTATGATTGTGTTGCGGATACTACCATGACCGATTTGCTTTGTGTATACACTCCGCCACAAGCTGATTTTACATCTACTATTCCAATTTCGTGTTCAGCTCCTTTCAGCGTTACTTATACTGATGCGAGTACAAGTGGTTTGGCACCATATAATTATGAATGGATTTTTGAAGGCGGTGATCCTGCATCCGATACTGCTTCAAATCCAACTGTTACATATAATAGTTCAGGAAATTTTTCAACCACTCTAATAATAACTGATGCGAATGGATGCACTGATACAATAGTTTACAATGACTATGTAGTAATTGCAAATAATACTGCTGATATGACATTGAGTGCAATTCAAGGTTGCCCTCCGTTAACTATTACATTAACCGGAATTGCTTCAAGCACTCCAATGGGTTATAACTGGACCATTTC
>JAHEZG010000050.1:0-11158 GCA_023251195.1 Chitinophagaceae bacterium
GTTGCAGGAAGATTTTTTCAAGCAGGTGATTGATGAAATGCATCAGCAACTGATGTACCTGATATTTTATTTTCAGGGAGAACCTTACCTCAACACAAAATTTTTAGAGATGGTGAAATATGCATCTTCGAAAAAAATTTATACGGCCACTTCAACCAATGCGCATTACCTGAATGATGAAGCAGCGAAAAAAACAATCGAATCAGGATTGGATAGATTGATAATTTCCATTGACGGAACCACACAGGAAATTTATGAGAGCTACAGAGTTGGCGGACAACTTTCAAAAGTAATTGAAGGAACAAAAAATATTGTGAAGTGGCGCAAGCAATTAAAAAGCAAAACCCCGATGATTGTGTTTCAGTTTTTGGTTGTGAAGCCGAACGAACATCAGGTGGAAGAAGTAAAAAAACTCGGAAAGGAATTGGGCGTAGATGATGTGTGGTTTAAAACCGCACAAGTGTATGATTACGAAAACGGAAATGAATTAATTCCAACAATAGAAAAATTTTCGCGCTACAAAAAAAATGCTTCGGGAAAGTGGAGCATTAAAAATAAATTACTGAATCACTGCTGGAAAATGTGGCACTCATGTGTAGTGACCTGGGATGGATGGGTGGTGCCTTGTTGTTTTGATAAAGACGCTCAACACAAACTCGGCTCTCTGAAACAACAAAGTTTTAAAGATTTATGGCGAAATGAATCGTATCAGAATTTCCGCACTTCACTTTTAAAAGCAAGAAGTGAAATTGATATCTGCACAAACTGTACTGAAGGAACGAAAGTTTGGAGCGAGTAAAGGAAATGGTCCATGGTCAATAGTGAAAAAATACATTTGACTTTTTCTTAAAACAGGATGAAAAAATATAGCGACTATTCCCCTCTCCCGGAGAGAGAGGTTAGGGGTGAGGTTTTAAAGAGGAATGATTTTCGAAAGAAGTTTATTTAATTTCTTTCAACAAACACAGCAGTACCATATGCCAGCACTTCTGTTACACCATCTGTAATTTCATTGGCATCATACCGAAAGCCGATGATAGCATTGGCTCCCATCTGCAGGGCTTTATTTATCATTTCATTTTTTGCATCGAGTCGGGTGCGCTCACACAATTCAGAGTAGAGTGTAATGTTTCCGCCAAGCAATTGCTGAAAACTGGCGCCGATATTTCCGAAAATACTTCGAGAGCGAACCATTATTCCCTGTGCAATTCCAAGATTGCGAACAATTCTGTACCCGGTTAATTCAAGTCCGGTGGTGATGTTTGCGAGCTCTAACATTTTTTAAGATTTAGTTTTTCAAAAATAAATTTTTCAAACGACTATAAAATCAAAGGGCAACATTCGTCGCCCTTCATTTTTAGTTTTTCACTTACAGTTCTTATTTATACTGTCATTATTTCCTTCTCTTTTGTTTCCATGTGCTTTTCAATAATGCCTGAATATTTATCGGTGAGTACCTGCACTTTTGCTTCGCCATCTTTAATGGCATCTTCAGGTACATGCTCCTTTGCTAACTTGCGAATGTGTTCGTTCGTATCGCGCCGGATATTGCGAATGCTTACTCGAGCGGCTTCTGCCATTACATGTGCCTTCTTCACATATTCTTTTCGGCGCTCCTCAGTTGGAGGTGGCATAAAAAGTTTAATGGAGTTTCCATCGTTGTGCGGATTGATACCCAGGTTAGCGGCTTGAATGGCTTTATCAATCAGCTCCAGGTTTTTCTTCTCCCAGGGTTGAATATTCAGTGTGCGCGCATCGGCAACTGCCACATTCGCTACCTGATTTATTGGAGTTTGAGTTCCGTAATAATCAATGGAGATTCCGTCTATAATGTTTGGGGTAATTTTTCCGGCCCGTACTTTAGTAAGCTCCACTTCAAGGTGCTGTACTATTTTATCCATGTGCCCGCGGCAGTCATTTAATAAACTATCAATTGTCATAAAATTAAAAATTTAGGTGCCCAAAATTAAAATTCATTGTTAGAGTAGAAAATCATTTTTGCATAATTGGTCGCAATAAAAATTATACTGGCCTAAAATCCCAGGTCGGCAAATCATTTTCAGGAGACCGATAAGGGATAAATTCCATTTGCTTTTTAAAACTGATGATTAGAATATCGAAAGCCTGTTGCACCGAAACCAGCAACAAGTCGAGCCGGGTAAATTATTTTTATAAAAGTTTCAGAAAATATTGAAAGTACGAAAAACACAATTATATTTGCCGCATGAATCACAAAGAAGCCAAGTTAAAATTTATACAGGCATGGGGAACCATGGGTACCAATTGGGGCATTAACCGAGCAATGGCACAAATTCATGCCTTATTGCTTACTGCTATTGTACCATTAAGTACTGAAGACATAATGGATGAACTAAATATATCACGCGGAAATGCAAACATGAACATCCGAACATTACTTGATTGGGGAATTATTTCGAAAGAGCATAAACCAGGTGATCGGAAAGAATATTTTTCAACTAAAAAAGATATCTGGCAATTGATTCGGGTAATAGCGCGCGAAAGAAAAAAGCGGGAAATTGATCCAGTTGTAAAACTGTTGGATGAATTAGAGGACTTTACAGGCAACAATTCAAAAGAAGAAAAGGAATTGCGCAAAACACTTACCGACATAAAAAATTATACCTCCACAGCATCAGATCTTTTTGATAAAGTAAGCCGTTCAGATTACGGTTGGTTTGTTAAAACAATTGTTAAACTGATTAAATAATCTGTTTATGAATTTCAACATTCTGAGTTACCTGATTTATTTACCTGTTACATTTTATATAATTCTGATTGTAGGATTTACATTTTACAGAAACGGACAGCATTACATTGAAAACATTATTCCGGATAACCTTGGACTCGTTCGGGTTATTAACCGGATGTTATTGCTCGGCTACTATCTTATCAATCTTGGTTATGTAACACTTACAATCAGCTTTTGGCAGCCAATAAACTCACTTCAACAAATGTGCGAAGTATTATCAACCAAAACCGGATTCATCATGGTGTTGCTGGGACTGCTGCATTTCAATAACCTGTTTTGTTTGTGGTGGTTCAGAGAAAAATTAAAAACTGTAATTAATTAACTAACTAAACAAAAAAATAAAAATCATGGAAACAAATTTCATTTTCGTTGCCTACTGCATTTACCTTCCTTTGGCCATTGCACTAACTGTGTATGTATCACGCCAGTTATTTTCAAACAGCAAAGTATTTATGCTCGACATTTTTCATGGCCGGCAGGATATTGCGCTTTCAACCAACAAATTATTTGAAACCGGATTTTACCTGCTCAACATTGGATTTGCTTTGTTGATTTTAAAAATTACCGATGTTATTCCTGGATTCAATCCGCAGCGAATGTTTGAAGTGCTTGCGTTGAAATTAGGTGGCTTTTCAATTTATCTGGGAATAATGCTATTTGCCAATTTGTATCTTTTCTTTCGTGGAAAAAGAAAATCAAGTGAACATGCAAAGGCGGATTTTAAAAATTCGATTGTTAAATAATGCCTGAAAACATTCATTCAATGAAAACTTTTAGAATGTTAAACTTAGGAGATTCTTATACGATTGGAGAATCTGTTTTGGCAGAAGAAAATTTTCCGAATCAGCTGTGTGCTAAATTAAAATCAGCAGGAATTGAAATTGCCAAGCCGGAAATTATTGCAAAAACAGGATGGACAACTGATGAATTGTTAAATGCCGTTGCACAACATTCTTTTGCGCCACCCTATAAATTAGTTACCCTGTTAATCGGAGTAAACAATCAGTATCGTGATAAATCAATTGATGAATACAGAATTGAGTTTCGAAGTTTACTTGATTTAGCAATAATTTATTCGAACAACAAACCAGATCATGTACTTGTAATTTCAATTCCGGATTGGGGAGTCATGCCTTTTGCTGAAGGCAGAGATCGAAATAAAATTGCGACAGAAATTGACGCATTTAATAAAGTGAACTACGAAGAAGCATTAAAATCGAATTGTGAATATTGCAACATCACATCCATAAGCCGACATGCAGGTATTGATTTGCTTTTGGTTGCTGATGATGGCTTGCATCCTTCACCCTTTCAATACAGTAAGTGGGTTGACTCCATTTTTCCATTAGCGAAAAATATTTTAGTCAACGGTTAATGACTGATTCTTTTATTTGTTACACAACTTTTTAAAATTAATCTATGCTCACAACATTCATTACCGGCGCAACATCAGGATTCGGCGAAGCGATTGCAAAAAAATTTGCTTCGGAAAATCATCGGGTAATTATTTGCGGAAGGAGAAAAGAAAATCTTGAACGCGTGAAATCAGAAATCGAGCTCGACACAAAAGCCGAAGTGCTGACTTTGTGTTTTGATGTTCAGAAAAAAAATGAAGTGCGCGATGCGATTGCATCATTGAATGATGAATGGAAAAACATTGATGTGCTCGTGAACAATGCTGGCGGCGCTCACGGATTTTCTTCCATTGAAGATGGTGAACTGAATGACTGGGACGAAATGATTGATACAAATGTGAAGGGACTGCTGTATGTCACGAAATCAGTTTTGCCTCTGATGAAGCAAAGTGAAAATCCGTATATCTTCAATATCGGGTCCACAGCAGGAAAATATGTTTATGAAAAAGGAAATATTTATTGCGCCACTAAGTTTGCAGTTGATGCACTTACACAAGCGATGCGTATTGATTTGCTGAAGAAAAAAATACGCGTCACTGTCATTCATCCCGGCATGGCGGAAACAGAATTTTCACTCGTGCGTTTTAACGGCGATGCAGAGCGCGCAAAAAATGTTTACAAAGGATTAGAGCCGCTCAATGCAAACGACATTGCAGATGTGGTTGCCTACTGCCTAAACACACCGAAGCATGTAAACATTAATGAGATGGTGATTACACCCACTTCGCAAGCGAGTCCATATTATATTGACAGGAAATAATTATCAGTCTATTGCCACGACCTGAAGGTCGTGGTTTTTCAGTGAAAGAAAATTGGCTTTAGCCAAAATGCTAATGCAAGAGTTGGTCTAAAGCCCGATATATTTTTCATTTTTCATCCTGTCTTGAAGGTCAGGGCAATAGATAAGTTGCAGCTTTATATTTCTAAAAATCTGTAGGATAGAAAATTAAAACACGAATAATTATTTCAATTCTTTCTTCAGCACCTCTGCTAAATATTTCACCTGCTCAATTGAATTGTATGCTTGCGTGGCAATGCGCAACCACCACTTCGGGTTTGTACGCGACCAGCCAAACACCGGAGTTTGAATGTGATATTCATTCATCAGCTTTTCCCAGAATGGATGAACGAAATTAAAATTAGCAGTAGGCGCTTTGAATTCGAGGGGCAACGGAACAGTCGCGAGATTTCCTAACATGTTTTCAGGACAAGGGGCTTCAATGCTCAATGCATCGAGCAACAATTTTCTCCCTTCAATAACCAGATTGTGATTGTGAACGCGCAATGTTTTCCAGTCGCCCATCACAGTGCTCATGAAATTAATGGTGTCGCCCACGCAAGCATAAGCAGTAAAATCCGCAGTGCCGGGCCAGAAGAAATGCGATGACCATAATTTTTCACCAACCTGTTTATCGTAAGTGTGACTAACAATGAGTGAACGAAAATTTTTCTGTTTGTCTTCTCGCACATGCAAAAGTGCGGAACCTTTCGGCGAGCAAATCCACTTGTGGCAATTGCCGGTATAATATTCTGCGCCAAGTTCATCAAGATTTAATTCCAACATGCCTGGAACATGCGCGCCGTCAACCAATACTTCAATGTTTTTTTCGTGCAGTGCATCAATGATTTTTTTCACGGGGAAAATAATTCCGGTGGCAGAAGTCACATGGTCAATCATTGCGAACCTTGTTTTTGCAGAAACTTTTTTTAGGAAGGCTTCCACAATTTCATCTTCTGATTTTAGCGGGAATGGAATTTCCGCTACTATCAATTTGGCCTTACGCTTCTCTGTATAATACTGCACGGCATTCCAACACGCACCGTATGCCTGATTGTGCGTGAGCACTTCGTCGCCTTCGTTCAGTTGCAGATTGTTCATCACCGTATTCACACCATAAGTTGCGTTAGGCACAAACACTAAGTCTTTTGCTTTTGCACCGACAAATGATGCGAGTTGCTCTTTCGATTTCCAGAGCACATCTTCCAGTTCAGTAATCATAAAGCGCACCGGTTCTGATTCCATTCGTGCCCGATATTCATTTTGTTTTTCTAAAATGGAAATAGGTGTAGCACCAAACGAACCGTGATTTAAAAACACCACATCGTGGTTCAGCATCCAGTGTTTTGCATGTTCGGAATAGGAGGGAAGATTGTTCATCGGGAATTTTTTTTATTGTGCAGACCGACCCGGTTTTAAAAATTGCGTCGGTCTCGGTTCGCGATGCAAAATAATTTTTGTTCTGATGATTGATGTAGTCCGGATTGGAAAAGATGTGGCGACCAGAAAATTTTTTCAATTACATTTCCACCACCATAAAATATTTTCATAATGGAAATTAATTCAAGAAGAAATTTCATTCGTAATGCAGCACTCACATCAGCAGCAGGAATTACAATGCCTGCGTTTCTCCAAAAAGCAAAAGCGGAAGAAGTAATCTGCAATCTGAAAAATTTCAATCACAATTCAGTAATGGATGCGGCAATGGATGAAGAGTACTGGCGCCAGATTCGACTTGCATATTCAGTTTCGCCCTCCATTATAAATCTGAACAATGGCGGCGTGAGTCCTTCTCCAATCATTGTGCAGGATATGTTAGACAAGTACAATCGTATGGCCTGCGAAACACCAACTTATTATATGTGGCGTGTGATGGATATGGGCCGCGAACCACTACGCGAAAATCTGGCTAACCTTGCCGGAGTTTCTCCTGAAGAAATTGCCATCAATAGAAATGCAAGTGAAGCATTGGAAACTGCCATCTTCGGAATTAATCTCGTGGCAGGTGATGAAGTGATATTGTGCAAGCAGGATTACCCGAACATGATGAATGCGTGGCGGCAACGCGAGAAGCGTGAAGGAATAAAACTTGTTTGGCTCGATTTGATTTTACCACAGGAGAACGATGAGTACTTCATAAAAATTTATGCTGATGCTGTAACCAATAAAACAAAAGTGGTACACCTCACACATTGCATAAACTGGTGCGGACAATTTATTCCCGTGCGTAAAATCACTGATGCTGTTCGCGCAAAAAATGCAGCAGTCGAATTTGTGTGCGACTCTGCTCATAGTTTTTGTCACATTGATTTTAAAATCCCCGACCTTGGTGTTGATTATTGGGGAACCGCGCTTCACAAATGGTTGTGTGCACCAATTGGCTCCGGCATGTTGTGGGTGAAAAAAGAAAAAATAAAAACTTTGTGGCCTCTTTTCGCCAATGATAAGCCTGATAGTGAAGACATCCGCAAATTCGAATCGCTCGGCACACGAAGTTTCCCAATTGAACAATCAATTGGTTACGCCATTGAATTTCATAATGCTATAGGCATACAAAAAAAAGAAGCTCGACTTCGTTACCTCAAAAATTATTGGTACGAAAAAGTAAAAGACTTACCGAAAGTGAAGCTCTATACTTCAATTCAACCGGAGTACGGGTGCGGTATCGGCACTTTTTATATCGAAGGAATGGAGTTAAGCGCTATTAACGATGTGCTTTTTAATAAGTATAAAATTCACACAGTGAACATTGAGTACGAGCATTTCAAACATGTGCGAGTAACACCAAATGTTTACACACAACTTTATGAACTGGATAAATTTGTGAAGGCAATTACTGAAATGTCAAAAGCATAATTTTTATACATGAATAACCTTGATTATTCTTTTTGTTTACTGAAAAAACAGGAAAAACTTTTCAATCAATAACCTCACAAGCAGTTAATATTTCTGTGGCGTAAATTAAGAAACAGAAAAAATGATATCTAAGAAATTAGTGCCTGAAAAATAAAACAAGAATCGACCATGCTATTTTTTTAAAATCAATCCATCATCTTAATCTGTTCTGTCATTTTGTAACTCAAAGTTTTTTACGGTCTTTTAACAGGTATTTATTTTTTAAAACATATTTACCAGAAGTTAAGTAAACTTCAATTGTTCATCCTTTCGCTTTGGTTATTTTTGCGGCTCAAAAAATAAATCCCTTACCGTTCATCATTGAATGGATTAGGGAATGAGAATATGGAAAGACCAGTAAGAGTTCGTTATGCGCCAAGTCCCACAGGACCACAACACCTTGGTGGTGTTCGCACAGCATTATACAATTTTCTTTTTGCTAAAAAACAAAAAGGCACATTCATTATCAGAATTGAAGATACTGACCAGACAAGATTTGTAGAAGGAGCAGAAAATTACATGCTCGAATCATTGAAGTGGTGCGGTATTATGCATGATGAAGGTCCGGGAGTTGGTGGTGATTATGGTCCGTACAAACAAAGCGAGCGCAAACATTTATATCGTCAGTATGCAGATCAGTTGATTGAAAGTGGTCATGCATATTATGCATTTGATACTCCGGAAGAACTGGAAGCCATGCGCGAGCGAATGAAAGCTTCGGGTATTCCAAATCCGCAGTATGGAGCAGCAACGCGTGATTATATGAAAAACTCATTAGTGCTTCCGCACGATGAGGTGAAAACACGATTGGCAAACGGCGATCAATTTGTGATTCGCATGAAGATGCCACGCAAGGAAGAAATAAAGTTGCAGGATTTAATTCGTGGTTGGGTGGTGTTTCAATCATCTCAATTGGACGATAAGGTTTTATTCAAGAGTGATGGAATGCCTACTTATCATTTAGCAAATGTGGTGGATGATTACCTCATGAAAATCACGCATGTTATTCGTGGTGAAGAATGGTTGCCTTCTGCTCCACTACATGTGCTCTTGTATAAATGTTTAGGGTGGGAAGATGTGATGCCTCACTTTGCTCACTTGCCATTGATACTTCGACCTGATGGAAATGGAAAATTAAGTAAACGCGATGGCGACCGTTTAGGATTTCCGGTTTTCCCTCTCAACTGGACTGACCCTGAAACAAAAGAAAACAGCATTGGATTTCGCGAGCGTGGATTTTTTCCGGAAGCATTTGCAAACATGATTGCATTGCTTGGATGGCATCCTGGAAGCGTGCAACAAGAATTATTTTCAATGGAAGAAATGATTCAGTTATTTACCATTGAACACATCGGAAAATCAGGCGCAAAATTCGATTTTGAAAAGGCGAAATGGTTCAATCACGAATACATGAAGAAAGCAGACAGTAAAATTCTTGCTGCTGATTTCAAAAAAGTATTGAGTGAAAAAGGAATCACCGATTCAGATGAACACATCACAGCTATTTGTGATTCATTGAAACAACGCTGCACTTTCATTTCAGAATTCTGGGACAACAGTTTTTATTTTTTCACCGAACCAACGCAGTACGACGAACAGATTGTGAAGAAGAAGTGGAATGAAAAAACAAAAGCCATCATGAAAGAATTAAGCGCTTCGCTTGCAACACAATCTGATTTTTCATTTTCAGCACTTGATACTTTTTTACATTCATTCGTGAAAGAAAAAAACCTGAACACCGGCGATGTGCTTCCTGTTTTGCGAATCATGCTGAGCGGAACAAAAAATGGTCCGGCAGTTTTTGAAATTGCTTCACTGCTCGGAAAAGCAAAATGTGCTGAACGAATTGCAAAAGCAGAAATTGAATTTGATAAAATGATTTCAGTATGAAAAAGAAATCAAAAAAGAAAGAAGACATAGCCAAAGTGAATCCTGAATTGCAGGGATTGGATATCCGATTCAATAAATTCGGACAATTGATTTCAAGTGTATCGCTTGATGAGTTGAATGGTTTCTTAAATAAAAATGTGAAGGACAGAAAACTGGAAGAGAAATTTGAGAAGGAAAAAAGTCAAACAACTGATTCAAAAACAAAAAAGAAAAAATAGTTTCATTTTGCTTAAAATATTTTCACTCCTGTTTTTTTGTTTCATGTTGAGTTCGCCCAATTCATTTGGCCAATCAAATGATTCTTCTGAAAATAATAATCCAAACCCCGATGTAAAATCAGATAGTTTAAAAACTGATGTATTTCAGGAAGTGTTAGCACAATTTCCGGGAGGAGAAGCAGCCATGTTAAAATTTTTATCAGATTCATTGCGCTATCCAAAAGAAGCAAGAAAAAAAAATATTCAGGGTAAAGTTTTTGTTCGTTTCATTGTGACAGCAACAGGTGAGCTAAAAGATATTGAAATCATAAAAGGATTGCCATATGGATTGTCAGAGGAAGCCATCAGAGTTGTGAAACTGATGCCAAAATGGATTCCAGGTTCACAACTTGGAAAAAATGTTCCGATTCAATTTACATTGCCAATCAACTTTGTTTTAAAATAATTTTTTAAAAATAAATTATGCGCCCTGTAAGAGTTCTTGTTGCAAAAGTTGGCTTAGATGGTCACGACCGAGGAGCAAAATTTATTGCAAGTGCATTGCGCGATGCAGGCATGGAAGTGATTTATACAGGCTTGCGGCAAACTCCTGAAATGGTTGTGAACAGCGCTTTGCAGGAAGATGTTGATGCAATTGGCATCAGCATTTTATCAGGCGCACACCTGACTGTGTTTCCGAAAATCATGCATTTGATGAAGGAAAAAGAAATGACCGATGTATTAGTAACCGGTGGTGGAATTATACCCGACGAAGACAGGAAGAAATTAAATGAAATAGGAGTAGGAAAATTATTTCCGCCAGGCGCACATACTGATGATATTGTCAGTTACATAAAAGATTGGGTGAAGCAGAACAGAAATTTTTAAATCACCTTTCAAGTTTTAATAAAAAAAATAAAATCATAAAACAGAAATGGATTTCTCATTAATTACAGTTAGTACCGAAGATGGAATAACAACCATCACCATCAATCGTCCAGACAAAATGAATGCGCTGAATATTCAGTTGCTCGGTGAAATTGATGAAGCATTTGATGCAGTTTATGAAAATGATGAAGTGCGTGGAGTCATCATCACCGGTTCTGGATCGAAAGCATTTGCAGCGGGTGCTGATATTGCAGAGTTCAGCAATTTCACTTCGGAGAAAGCAAAAGAAATGAGTGCGAATGGTCATCGCATTTTCAATAAAATT
>JAHEZG010000050.1:11168-15315 GCA_023251195.1 Chitinophagaceae bacterium
TTGCTGCGGTGAATGGATTTGCATTGGGCGGTGGTTGCGAACTGGCAATGTGTTGCCACATGCGGCTCGCGAGCGAGAATGCAAAATTCGGTCAACCCGAAGTTACACTTGGTGTGATTCCCGGTTATGGCGGCACACAACGATTGCTTCGTTATGTTGGCATGGCAAAAGGAATTGAGTTGCTGCTCACTGCTGACATGATAAATGCAGAAGAAGCATTGCGTTTGGGTTTAGTGAATCATGTAACAACATTGGAAGAATTAATTCCGAAGTGCAAACAGATTTTGCAAAAGATTATGAGCAAATCTCCACTGGTGGTTGACCAGATTATAGCCTGCGCAAATTCATACTATAATAAAAACGAAGATGGATTTGAACTGGAGATTGATGAATTCGGAAATTGTTTCGACACAGATGATTTCAAAGAAGGCACCAATGCTTTTTTAGAAAAACGGAAAGCAAACTTTACCGGAAAATAATTCCGATTGAATTTTCAGCAATGAAAATCATCACCAGTAAGCACGAAGTCAATCTGATTGTGGAAGAAGCAATCAGCATTTATAATGACTCTGGAACAGATGCTTTCATGAAATTCATTCACGCTGAATTGCTGAAGAAGAAAGTAAGATTTCCTTTATTGGAATTTGCTGCGAAGAAAATTTTCATTTCCATTCCTGAAAAAAATCAAATTGAAATCACTGATAAAATAATTGCGCTTCACGAGATAGGAAGCAACACCATTGCCGGAATGATTTTGCAATTGCGTTTGGAAAAATATTTTTCGCAATCAATCAACAAAGCCATCGAGTACATAATTGAAGGCAATGAATGGTATGTGTGCGATATCATCGGCGAGCGCGTGATGGGATATGCCTTGCTCACCCAACCGGTGAAAACAATTCCGGTGATGAAAGAATTATCAACGCATTCAGATAAATGGATTGTTCGTTCTGTTGGTGTGGCAACACATTATGCAGTGAAGAAAGGTTTGAAGAAAAATTTTGTACACGAAATGTTTGCATTGCTGCTTTCACTTTCCACAGTAACAAATTTTCATACGAAAAAAGGAGTGGGATGGGCAGCAAAAACAATTTCAAAATTTTATCCTGATATTATTTCTGAGTACAAAGCAGAAATTGAAAATGAAAAAGTGCGGCAATGGTTCAAAACAAAAATTAAAATCGGCTTAGGTCGCTCTTATAAATATGCCTCACGATATTCTGGCTAAATCCATTCTCAACAAAACCAAGCGCCGCGACCCGTGGTTTCTGGATGACTACACTATCAATCCATACAGCGGCTGTTCCTTCAATTGCTTGTACTGTTATATCCGCGGCAGCAAGTACGGTATTCACATGGAAGAAAAATTATCCATCAAAACCAACGCAGTTGAACTGCTCGAAAAAGCATTGAGCAATCGCGCGAAAAAAAATCAGTATGGAATTATCGTGATGTCAAGTGCAACAGATCCGTACTTACAAATTGAAAAAGAAACTCAACTCACCCGACGGTTGCTCGAAGTGATATTGAAATATCGCTTTCCGGTTCACATCATTACCAAGTCTGATTTAGTTATTCGCGATTTTGATTTGCTGAAAGAAATAAATGAGCGAGCGATTCTTCCAACAGAATACGATGGGAAATTAGCTCACAAAGTGTTTATCACATTTTCATTCTCCACCATTGATGATGCCATCGGAAAAATATTTGAGCCCGGCGCAACTCCTCCTTCCATCCGGATGAAAACAATGCAACAAGCATTGAACGAAAATTTTTTAAGCGGAGTTAGTCTGATGCCGTTGATTCCTTATATCAGTGATACAGGCGAGCATCTTGAAAAAATGTTCGGCACATTCGGAGCGATGAAAGTGAAATATATTTTCCCATCTACCATCACATTGTTTGGTGAAACTAATTCGGACAGCAAGCCGCTCGTGTTTCGCGCAGTGGAAAAACATTACCCGCAATTGATTGAGAAATACAAAACATTATTTTCAAACAGTGATTATCTCCCTGCGTATTACAACAATGCTTTTCAGAAAAAAGCAAATGAACTTTGTGCGAAGTATGGATTGAAAAACAGAATATTTGAATAAAAAAAGCCGCACCGAAATCGGTGCGGCTTTTTAATTTTCAGAAGAAAAAAATTAATTCACAGTAAGCTTTATTGATTTAGTTGCAATGTTGCCATCTAAATCAGTTGCTGTGAATGTCCAGGTTTCAGTACCTGCAACATTTCGTGTTATGATTTGAACATCTCTTGAAAACCCAACTGCCTGGTCATTGTTTGTTAATGTCTCGGTGGTATCAGTTGTAGTTGAACTAGCACCGTCATAAGCATAAGACACATTGAATGTGTTCAGCGGATCTTCCTCCTTGGTAACTGTTACACCCACAATTATGGTGTCGTTCATTCCAACAGTCGCATCGGCTGAAGTGTAAACACCGCCAGTCTTAAAAGTCATGGTTGGTGGTGTGTGCTTGTCTTTCTTGCATGAAAAAAAAGCTGTTGCCGATGCAAGAATGATAACTGCAACAAGAGTGAGTCTGAGAAGTTTGTTGTTCATGATTTTAAATTTGATTTTGTTGTTTGAAAAAATTTGTTGTTAAAAAAATGGTTAGTTAAAAATTAATTTGAAAGTTGAGCACAATGTCGCGCCCCGGATTATTCAAGCCGAGGTATTTGAACCGCGACAAATGGTCGTAGTAAACTCTGTTGAGTAGGTTGTTTCCGGCTAATGAAAAATTTGCTTTTGTCTTTTTGCATTTAATTTGAAATCCAACTCCGGCATTGAACAAATAATATTCAGGCGTAACAGTTTCAAACTGTGCAGGATTGTTTTGTGCCAGCACATAATCACTTCCGATTTCGAAATAAGGTTTTGTAATTTTTTGTGCAGCATCCTGATGATTTTCCGCATCACCCTCGAACCGCAAAGTCACATTTACTTTATCAGCAGGAATGAACGGAAGAAATTCTCCATCCGAAGTTTTACCAATGATTTTTGAATACGCAGCACTCACATCCAACCACTGCATTTGCTGCGGATGAATGTCGAGCGAAATTTCTCCTCCCTGCAGTATGGCATTCTTCTGCACATAATTGTAAATGGAAAAACCAATGTACTCGTTGCCAGTTGGGGTGAGGTAGATGTAATTGTTTATGGAATTATTGTAAGCAGCAATGTTCAACCGAAAACTTTTGAATTCGGTGTTGACCTGAATTTCAGTATTAAAATTTTGTTCGCTCTTCATTTCCGGATTGCCGATTTCCCAGCGAATTGTTCCTTCGTGCAATCCCTTGCTTGAAAGTTCTGCGAGATTCGGCGCACGAAATCCGGAAGCGATATTCAGTTTCAGATTCAAAAATTTTTTCGGATTCCAACTCATCCCTGCTGCACCATTTGCAGTTGTATAAGAACGATTGAATGGAAGAATGTTAAGGCCCGGCGCTTTGAACAGTGATGTATCAACCGTATTCAATATTCCGGTTTCAAATGTTTGAATGTTTTTAAAATCGAATCGCGACCCAACTTCAAACACCACTTTTCCCACTGGAATATTGAAAGAGAAATAAGAACCGCTCTCCAGAAAATTTGCATCTGGTACAATAATGCGCGAACCGAAATTGGTATTGTTCTGAAACATTGCGTCAGTACCCAGTGTCCAGTCACCCTGCTTTCCCATCGGATGATTCCACTGCAAAGTTGCATTCACAGTATTGAGCAACATGTTCAATGAAATTTTATTTCCGCCTTCCTGTTCCAGTCTTTCATTGGAGTGAATGCCGATGTTGAATTTTATTTTCGAAACACCTTTGAAGAAAGTGTTTTCAGAAGTAAGAATATTAAACAACACAGTATGATGCGGTCCAGCGAAACCGCGACTGTAGCGACCATCAATGTAAGTTGTATCAGCCTCTTTTCCTTTCAACACAAAACCGAAATTGGAAAGTGAGAACATGTAATTATTCTGCATCACCCATTTTGCTTTATGAAAGCCGGCAGAAAATTTTCCGACATAACCATTGAACCGTGTGTTGTACACGCGCTTGTTATTTCCGTCAGCATAATCAGCGTGTGATTCAGTACCGAGGCGAAGCCGCCAGTTCCATTTATCATTTGCTTTTTTAATTCCGAAATCTGCA
>JAHEZG010000051.1:0-4038 GCA_023251195.1 Chitinophagaceae bacterium
CATTGCCATTAGCGCAGCAATTCAGAAAAGAAAATATTTCGACAGAGCTTTATCCGTCAGCAGAAAAACTGAAGAAACAAATGAAGTACGCGAACGATAAAAAAATTCCATTCGTAATTGTCGTCGGCGATGAAGAAATGAAATCCGGAAAACTCGCCTTCAAAAACATGAACAGCGGAGAACAAAGATTAATGAGTAGTGAAGAAATTATTAATGAAATGAAAAGCAAATCGTATGTCGAGCACTCACTTAATCTCTTCTGAAAAACTAACTCTTGAAAAAATTCAGGAAATAATTTCCGGTGATTACAAATTGCAACTCAGCGATGAGTCGCGCGATAAAATCATTGCCTGCAGAAATTACCTCGACAATAAATTAAAAAGCAACGACGAACTTTTCTATGGCATCAATACCGGTTTCGGTTCTTTGTGCAATGTGAAAATTTCCGTTGACCAGATTGAACTGTTACAGGAGAATTTAGTGAAGTCACACGCATGTGGAGTAGGGGCTGAAGTGCCGCAGGAAATTGTTAAACTGATGTTGCTGCTAAAAATTCAATCGCTCTCTTACGGAAATTCAGGAGTTGATTTAACAACCGTATGGCGGCTGATTGATTTTTTTAATCTGGGAATTTATCCGGTGGTGTACGAACAAGGTTCGCTCGGTGCGTCGGGTGATTTGGCGCCGCTTGCGCATTTGAGTTTGCCATTGCTTGGATTGGGTGAAGTAAATTACAATGGAAAGAAATATGCATCAGCAGAAATTCTTCCACACTTTAAATGGCAACCACTCAAATTAAAATCAAAGGAAGGATTAGCTCTGTTGAACGGAACACAATTCATGAGCGCGTATGCCGTGCAATTGTTGTTGCAGACAAAAAGATTATCGCACTGGGCTGATTTAATTTCCTGTGTTTCCATTGACGCATTCGATTCGAAACTGGAACCATTCAATTCGTTGCTTCATGCTGTTCGTCCGCACAACGGACAAATTCAAACTGCAAAAAATATTCTGAGTTGGTTGAGCGGAAGTGAAATCGCTTCGCAAAAAAAGGAACAGGTACAGGACCCGTATTCATTCCGTTGCATACCACAAGTACATGGTGCTTCGAAGGATGCAATTGCGCATGTTGAATCAGTTGTGACAACCGAAATAAATTCTGTTACAGACAATCCGAATATTTTTCCGGAAGAGGACATGATTTTAAGCGGAGGAAATTTTCATGGTCAGCCACTTGCACTATCCTTAGATTTTCTCGCCATTGCATTAGCAGAATTAGGAAGTATATCAGAGCGCAGAACCTACCAACTCATCAGCGGACAAAGAAACTTACCTGCATTTTTAGTTTCCAATCCGGGATTAAATTCCGGTATGATGATTCCGCAATACACTGCTGCATCACTCGTGAGTCAGAACAAACAACTCTGCACTCCATCATCAGTTGACAGCATCGTGAGCAGTAACGGACAAGAAGACCATGTGAGCATGGGCGCAAATGCTGCAACAAAATGTTATCGTGTTTTAAATAACCTCGAAAATATTTTAGCGATAGAATTATTAAACGCAGCACAAGCACTCGAATTTCGCAAACCAAAAAAGAGTAGTAAAAAAATTGAATTGCTCATAAGTGAATATCGCAAATCAGTTTCATTCAATACTGCTGACAGAGTGTTACATGACGATATTGTGAAGACGGTAGAGTTCATGAACTCGTATCATGACTAATCAGGAATTAAAAATTTTCCTCAACAAAAAAGTCAATCAATACAATCGAAAATCATTTATTGAAAATGACCCGATTTGTATTCCGCATTTGTTCAGCACGAAACAGGATATAGAAATTGCCGGATTGTTTGCGGCGGTATTTGCGTGGGGGCAACGAAAAACAATTATCAATAAGAGCAAAGAATTAATGCAGTTGATGGATATGCAGCCACATGATTTTATTCTGCATCATCAGGAAAGTGATTTGAAAAAACTCAGCCATTTCAAACACCGCACTTTTAATTCTACTGATACACTTTACTTCATTCATTTTCTAAACCACTATTATTCAAAACACAATTCTTTAGAAGATGCTTTTCTTCCGAAGAAAAATGAATTGAATATGGAAAATGCACTGATTCGATTTCACGATTTATTTTTTTCATTGGAAGATTCACCCAATCGAACCCGCAAACACATTCCGACTCCGGTACGACAAAGTTCGTGCAAGCGATTGAACATGTACCTGCGCTGGATGGTGCGACACGATAATTGCGGAGTTGATTTCGGAATCTGGAAAAAGATAAAACCATCGCAACTTATTTGTCCGGTTGATTTGCATGTAGAAAGAGTTGCTCGTAAACTCGGACTCATCAATAGAAAAAATGCAGATTGGCAAACAGCAGTTGAATTAACAGAGGCGCTGAAACAATTTGATGAAAGTGACCCTGTGAAATATGATTTCGCTTTATTCGGAATTGGTGTGATGGAAAAATTCAAATGACTTTTTTGATTAGTCAGATAAAAGCAATTTTTTATTTGGGTCTTTGTGCCTTTGCGGTTATTCAATACATTTCAAACTTAAATTTAAATGATGAAGAAATTTTTTCTCGCCACGATTTTTTTATTCAGCACGACAAATTTTCTATTCGCACAAAACGGCTGGGATGTTTTGCAAACAAATACCACTCTTGAATTTTTAGACCTTCAGTGTTATTCAACCGACACCATTTTTCTTTTTGGCGAAGATGGAATTCTTC
Source organism: Chitinophagaceae bacterium (assembly GCA_023251195.1). Taxonomy (GTDB): domain Bacteria; phylum Bacteroidota; class Bacteroidia; order Chitinophagales; family UBA10324; genus UBA10324. The sequence continues at coordinate 2,745 of JAHEZG010000051.1, forward strand.
TGAAGAGTTTTGATGCAGGAAATAATTTCACTCAACTTCAAAATGCATCGGCTTCTATTTATTCAGCCGGATGTTTCAAAACTCCCGACACAGTTTTTGTTGCGAATGGTGGGGGAAATATTGTTCGCTCCGGAAATGGCGGAAGCAATTGGGGTGTAACAGGTGGGTGCACCTGCATGATATACGCAATTTGTTTCAGCAATCAACAATATGGATTGTACGGTGGTCTCAGTGGAGTTTTCAGAACTACAAATGGCGGAAACAGTTGGTCGGCTACAGCTTTATCTCCATTCTTCGGGCCAGCAAAATTTATTGCGCTCAATGATTCTGTTTTCGTTGCGGTGTATCATAGTTCATTTTACAAGAGCACAAACAGTGGTCAGAGTTTCACTTCTGATTCTTTGCCTTACAATTCTAATTATAGTGTATCAGGTTTGAGTTTCATTTCAGACAGCGTTGGATTTTCATCAATCGCTGACGGTAAATTATTTAAAACAACAAATCAAGGTGCAACATGGAATTTGGTTGCCGACTTAGGATTTTCGATCAATGATATTGTTTTCATAGATGAACAAAATGGTTTTTTAGTAACAGGAAATCTGCAAAAAGAAATTCGCAGAACTTCTTCAGGCGGACTTTTCTGGTCATCGGATTACACTACGGCAAGTACAATCAAGGAATTAAACTACGATGGTCATCATGTTTTTGCATCTGGTCAAAATGGAATGGCTTTGCGAAAAGAAATTTTTCCGAGTACAATTAACCAGCATAGAGATGTAACCGGAATTAAAATATTTCCGAATCCAACCGAAGGTATTTTATTCATCAAGGGATTAAGCGGAAAAGAAAAAATCGAACTCTATAATTCAATCGGGGAATTAATGATTGCAAGTTTTAACTTCAAACAAAATCAATTGAATATTTCTTCACTGCGAGAAGGAATTTATTTTTTACGAATAACAGATGCAGAAAAATCTTCTTCGTTTGTATTTGAAAAACTATAGTTAAAAATCATTTCATGGAGATACCGAATGATGCAATAAAAACGCAAGCGCAACAAATCATATGCAGAAATTTTAATCTGCCTGAATTATCAATCAGCGATTTCGAAAAATTCCGTGAAGCATTAAAAGATAAAATCGAAGACCTTTTACACCACGACTTCGAAAAATTATTGTGGGTACTGTATCGCGTGGATGTTAGTGAAGGCCGGGCCAATCAATTGTTAGCCGAGCATCCCGATAAACCCGCAGAAGTTTTAGCAGATTTAGTAATTGAAAGGCAAATTCAGAAA
>JAHEZG010000051.1:4048-15315 GCA_023251195.1 Chitinophagaceae bacterium
AGGGATAAAGACCTGTTGCTATGAGATTATATTTGTCGCCACTTATTCAAAACACAAAAAATGAAACTCGTTTCCTACTGGAGCTCAACTGAAGAACAAGATCGCCTCGGACTGTTACACAACGATCTTGTGTACGACATGCGCGATCTCGACTGGCAATTCCCCGACAACATGCAACTCTTTTTATACGCGTGGGAAGATGTGATTGACATGGCGAAAGAATTTAATCAGCGGGTGATAGATGGAAAAGTAAAAACAGCTAAGCCCAAACAAATTTCCGATTTAACAATAATGGCGCCTGTTCCGCATCCTTCTTCGTGTCGCGATGGTTATGCATTTCGTCAGCATGTTGCAGCAGCGCGCCGCAACAGAAAAGTAGAAATGATTGCGGAATTCGATCAGTACCCTATTTTTTATTTTACCAATCACCAAGCAATACAAGGTAGTGGAGATATTATTTGCATGCCTGATCATTTTAAGAAATTGGATTTTGAATTGGAGTCGGCAATTGTGGTTTGCAAGCAGGGAAGAAATATTACTGCTGAAGAAGCGGACAGTTATATCGGCGGCTACATGATCATGAACGACATCAGCGCGCGCACTTTGCAGATGGAAGAAATGCTGTTGAATCTCGGTCCTGCAAAGGGAAAAGATTTTTGTACCGTGATTGGTCCGATGCTCGTGACTGCTGATGAACTCGAACAATATAAAATTCCTGCAAAGCCAAATCATGTCGGCAATAATTTTAATCTCGATATGAAATGTTGGGTCAACGGAAAATTAGTATCGCAGGGAAACATGGGCGATATGGATTGGACTTACGCTGAAATATTAGAGCGCTGCGCTTACGGAGTTGACATTCATCCCGGAGATGTGATTGGTAGTGGAACTGTCGGCACCGGATGTTTTCTTGAACTCAACGGCACCGGAAAACTCAACGATCCGAATTATCAGGAACAATGGTTACAGGAAGGTGATGTAGTGGAAATGGAAATTACAGGACTCGGAAAAATTTCAAATACCATCGTTAAAGCCGACAGCGATTTTTCCATTCTCGATAAGAAAAAAACTTAACCGCAGAGACGCAAAGGCGCAGAGAAAAAATTTCTTTTCTTTCAAACAAAAATCTTTGTGACTCTTCTTTAAAAAAAATGAGCATTAAAAATTTCATCAATAAAAAGAACTCCGCGTCTCTGCGCCTCTGCGGTAAATTATTATGATACGAATTGATCCGAAAGAAATTGCCACTGCAAAACTCCACGCATTTATGCTGGGAAGTATTGCTCCGCGCCCTATTGCATTCGCGAGCACGATTGATAAAAACGGAGGTCCCAATTTATCACCGTTCAGTTTCTTCAATGCATTTGGTTCCAATCCTGCCACACTTATTTTTTCACCGGCGCGACGCGTGCGCGACAATACCATCAAGCACACTTTAGAAAATGTTTACGATATAAAAGAAGTAGTGATCAATGTGGTGAACTACGATATGGTGCACCAGATGTCGCTGTCAAGTGTCGAGTTTGCGAAAGGAGTAAATGAATTTGAGAAATCCGGCTTCACACCCATTGCATCTGAAATGGTAAAACCATTTCGTGTAAAAGAATCTCCCGTGCAAATCGAATGCAAAGTGGTGGAGGTAAAAGAAATGGGACACGAAGGCGGCGCAGCCAATCTTATTATCTGCGAAATATTATTGATGCATGTGAGTGAAAATGTGTTGGATGCAAGCGGACGAATTGACCCGCACAAAATTGATTTAGTGGCGCGCATGGGAAACGATTTTTACTGTCGTGCAAGTGGCTCTGCAATTTTTGAAGTTCCGAAACCCAATACCAAACCTGCCATCGGTTACGATTCCATTCCTGAGCGCATCCGGTTAAGCAAAGTACTCACCGGAAACGACCTCGGTCAGTTAGGTCATGTCGAAGTGCTTCCCGGGTGGGACGAAGTTTCGCTCATCCGCAAAGATGGTCGCATGCAGGAAGTTTTCGAGCGCTTTCAGTTAGATGAAGAAAGTATGGAGTACCATCTTCATCTTCTCGCCAAAGAATTTTTAGAAGAAGGAAGAGTGATGGATGCATGGAAAGTTTTATTGCTTCCAGATTTTCATCAATGGGAGAATAAAGAAATATAAAATTTTTATTGAATTGAAATAATCTATTTTCGCTTTTTTAAAATTACTATGGTTAAAGTTTTAGCTGCATCTTCAAATTCAGATTCGCTTGGAAATAAGTTTAGAGATAAAAGATTCATATTTTTTAAGAATGCAATAAAAGACTTTGCAACTCCTATAAGGATAATCGATATTGGAGGCACAGAAAAATTCTGGATAAACAGAAATTTTCATAACAATAAAAATTATGACATTACTCTGGTTAATTTGAAAACCCTTGAAGTTAAAAGTAATAATATTAAAAGCATTGTCGGTGATGCAACTAATTTAATACAATATAAGGATAGATCGTTTGATATTGTTTTTTCAAACTCTGTAATTGAGCATGTTTATTCTTTTGAAAACCAAGAAAGAATGGCGAGAGAAATTTTACGATTGGGTAAGTATCATTTTGTGCAAACACCCAATAAATATTTTTTTATCGAACCTCATTTTATTTTCCCCTTCTTCCAATTTCTCCCTTTTTCGATACAGCTATTTCTTCTGACCAAAACAAAACTTTGTAGAGGTAGAAAATGGCAAAAGGATTTTTCATTGCAGTATATCAAAGAAATAAGATTGATATCAAAAACAGAAATGAAAAAATTATTTCCCAATTCAAAGCTCTCTTTTGAAAAATTTTATTTAATGAACAAATCTTTTACAGCACATAATTTCAATTAAGTTTATGATTTCTACTTTTTTGAAAGATAGTCAATCATATTTATAACAGTTTTGTGCAACGAATATTTCTGTTGCCAGCCGGTTTCGTTTTTCAGTTTGGTGGAGTCGCCGTAAATAATGGGTTCGTCGGTTGGCCGCAATAAAGCCTGGTCGGTTTCTAAAATGAATTTTCTATTGCAAACTTTTTCTATTACTTCAATAACCTCTTGCATTGAATATACTTTTTCGCCACTAATGTTGTAGGCTTCACCTGCATTTCCTTTATCAGCAAGCAACACAAGAGCACTAACAAGATCGCGAACATCGGTGATGGCTCGTTGCGTAGTCAGATTTCCAACCCTGAGTTTTTCGGTTTTGCCATTGATTATATCGAAAGCGCGTTGCACAAAATCACTTACTGCATCATTGGTTTTCCGGGAACCTGTTGTATTAAATATCCGGGCGCGAATTCCTCTGATATTGTGTCCTTTGAAATATTGATAAGTGAGAAGGTCTTGAGCAACTTTACTTACTCCGTAGGGATGCAACGGAAGGAGCGCAGCATTTTCTTTTATGGGAATATTTTCGGGAGTAAGTGATGCGCCATACTCAGCACTGCTACATGCAACAACAACAACAGGATTGTAAGCAGCATCCAATTTTCTTGCTGAGATAATTGCTTCAAATAAATTGATGGTTCCGTTTGCATTAATGTCCATGGTATCAACCGGGCGAAGCCAGCTAACAGTTGGGAAACTTTGTGCGGCAAGGTGAAATATTTTACCAGGGTTGAATTCATGAATGATTTTTTCGACTGCGGCGGCATTGCGAACATCGAGTTGCAGGGGTACACACAAATCAACAATGTCATTAAGATTTATTGTCGGATTAAAATAAGTGCCGATTAAAAATTCTTTTTTCACCTTACCCGAATAATATTCCACCAGGTGAGAACCCACCATGCCAGCGGTGCCTGTAATTAAAATGTGTTCGTTACTCATTGAGCGCTAAACTATAAATCCCTTTTACTTTTTCTCCAATCAATTTCCATGAGAACCGTTCATCAGCAGTTTTTTTTGCTGCGGCTCTTAGTTTTTCCTGCAATGATTTATCAACTAAAAGTTTTAACATTTTATTTGAAAGGTCTTCAGCATTTTCGGTTTCAAAGAGTATTCCGTTTTCGCCATCAATAATAATGTCTTTAAAAACAGCTAAATCGCTGGCCACTATTGCGGCACCATAATCCAATGAACGAATGAGTACACCGCTCGAATAAATTTTCCGATAGGGTAGTGTGACAATATCCGCAGCGCGGAAATAATATGGAATCATTTCATTGGCTATGTATTCCAATCGCAAAATGCAATCGGCTTCCATGTTGTTTTCGTGAATGATGGAACGGTATTCTTCTTCTTCCACTTTAAAAGTTGGGCCGGCGACTACCAACTGTACATTGGGATTTTGTTTTCTCAAGAGCGCAAATGCTTTCAAGAGCACATCTAATCCTTTTACTTTTTTTATTTGTCCGAAAAAGAGAATGAGTTGTTTGTCGGTTGGGAGTTTTAATTTTTCTCTTGCTTCATTCAATGAGCAATGAGCAGAATAGAGAAAATCGGAATCGCCGTGAGGAACTTTATGAATATGATTTGCCGGAAATTGTTTGAAATATTTTTCGAGAGAGGCTTTTGCATAATCTGAATGAACAATGATTCGGTCGATCAGCTTTTCGAATTTTAAATACTTACCGGAATTTATTGTTGATCCGTATTTCTGAAAATCTTCGACATCGTGAACGGTGGCTACGATTTTAAAACCATTGCGTTTAAATAGCTGGAGTATCATTAATTCCAATCGTGAGAAATGATAAATGTTTGCATGAAGCACATTGTACTTTTTTGCTTTTGCATCGCGCAATGCTTTTCTGATTCCTATTACAAACCGGATTCCACGAATGAGTTTTAATTCTTTACCATAAATGCGCTGAAAACTTTTTACAGTTGGGAAAGAAAAAGGAAACTGTTCATCCAGGTGAGTTTCATCACAGGTGTAAAAAGTTAATTCCACTCCGGCTTCATTAGCTGCTTTGCACAATCCGAAATCATAAAACTCATTTCCACGGTGACCACCAATAGGTTCAATAAAAGCGACTTTACATGCGACGCTATTCATACCACGCACTTAAATTCCGGGTCAGTAATTTTTCGAGTTTCATAATATCTGGTTTATAAAGTTCAACCAAATAATTTATTGTTTTATCGGATGGTGGAGTTTTTTTCTTCGTTAAGATAAGTTGCTGAATTGTTGCAAGCATTTTATCCGGTAAAATATTTTTAATCATTAACCGCAATGATTTGAACTGATAAATAAACCGAAATAAACCATTTCGGGGGGTGGTGAAAGGGTTGTGTGTTTTACCCAGGTTCAATTGTATTGACTCATCAATTCCTAAAAAGTGATAGAGTCTTTTTATTTCCTTGCCGGTATCATTCTTAAAGTCATCGAAGAAAATAATCAGGACTTTTTCTGCGCCAAAAACATCGAGGTATCTCTTTACCTGTTCGAAATACATTCCCAACAAAATGAATTGCTGGTAAAATAAATTTTCAATTGCGTTCCGGTTTTCATTGAAAATAATTTTCTCTAATGAAGAATTTACATAGCCTAATTTGTAATCCATCTGGTAATGCGAAAATGCACGATCAACCGGATTGCGCAACATGATAATTATTTTTGATCCCGGAAATTTTGCTTTTATCAATTGCGCAACTTCAGGATAGAAAAGGTATGAAACACTTGCTTCGCCAATTGCCTTTTTATCGGAACTGTTTTCAAATAATTTCAAGTAATCATTCCAATTACTGATTCCTTTTTCTTTGTAATAAAGATTCTGCTTTACAGTTGTTTCGTAAGAAAAGTAATTTGTTTCCTTCAACGGCGACATGAATACATCGGGATGTTCATCGAGATAATGGTATAGCGAAGTGGTTCCGGCTTTTGGCGCACCAACAATAAAAAAATTCGGAAGCATCAATGAATCAGGTTGGTTCAGTTTACATTCAGTTTTAAATATCCAACACTATAACCAGGCAAAATCAATTGAGCATCAGCAGTTTTTTCTTCCTGCCAGAAACAGGGTAGAGCAATTTTATATTGTTTAAAGAAATTTGTTTTGCCAAAGCTTGCATAAGTTTTATCGCCTGATAAGTAACTGATTCTGATGGAAGAATTTTTAATTGATTTTCCATTCAGCAAGGTATTGGAAATGTTCAACGAATTTCCTGATTTGTTAATGAAGTAAATAAAAGTTTCGTTGGTTGCTTTAGTATAATAGGCTTCGAAATGAATATTACGATCAGTTTCAATGTTGTTGTTTTCCTTTACTATAATTTCTGCTTTCTGCTGGTTTTGATTATAGATTTCCTTGATGAGAAGGTGCGCAAAAAAACCAGAGCGCCTGATTAATGTATCGCCCACAGGATCTCTGTATGTTTCATCAGGATGATCATTTGTAATTGCAGCAGCAGCAATGTACCCTCCATCCATATTGTGATAGGTGGCAATATTTATCAGATTGTTATGCTCATAATTTAGCTCATTTAATTTCAAGAAATATTCGACAATAAACATTGCCTGAAATAATGTGTTACCGTAAGTTCCTTTTGTTCCGCCTTGGGCAATGTTCCATTCGGTGATCCATATTTTCCGATCAGCTCCGAAGGTTTTTAAGTAATAAGCAGCTGAATTACTCATGTATTTATCAATGTTTTCATTCATTTCTTCCATAGCACAATTAAATATTTCCTGTGGGGAAGATTGAGTGTTCTGACAGGAGAACGGAAGGTAGTAGTGAACTATTATGGCATCGTACCATTTTTTTGTTTTCAATACACTGTTCCAGTTTGAAAAGAAATTATCTAATCCGTTGCTGTCATTGTCATCATATATTTTTCCATATGGCGCTGCGCAGGCTCCAATCGGAATTTCAGGAAAATATTTTCGAAGCGAATCAGCATATGGAATACAAATGGAAGAATATTTTTCAGCTGAAGGAAATACCTTTCTAAGTTGATTTAAGTATGGCTCACACCCGAGTTCCACACCAACTATTTTCAAACCATTTTCTTTTAAAAAATTAAGCTGATCAATTAATTCATTCGGAGAAGCAGTTAAAATATTCGCTACAATTAAAACATTTGATTTAGTTCGTTTTGCTAATTCAATAAACTCATCAATATATCGTTTATCCAATTTGCTCTGCATTTTAAACCTTCCTTGTTTTTCAAACTTGTCTACAGCAATTTTATTAATTGATTCAATTTCATTTTTTATATATCCGTAACCTTTCGAGTTCCAATGATAGTATGAACTTTCACCTCCACTGGGCCAACGGAGTATTCGCAGGTTTAATTGCTGATCGTATTTTATAAAAAACGAATTACCAACATTTATCCTGTCGAAAATATTTGAAATTGCCATTCCATATAAATCTGAAACAACGGGAGGGTGTATATGATCCGTTTTGATTTCAAGCAAAATATTTTTTTGTTCTTTTTTTTCAATATCTGTTTTGGAATTACATTGAGGGAGTATAAATAATTCATAAAATGAAAAAATTAATATATTTAAAATTGAAATTTTAACCCAATTCATATTTGTTTATAGGATTTTTTTCTATGTGGTAGTAAAAATAAATCAAAGCAATGAAAGTAAATGTTATGCCTTGTCCGGGAGGGAAATAAGTTCCGCCAGTTGGAATTGACCGAACCCAGTAAAACAAAATAAAATATTTACATGATTGAAAAAAAATATCTTCCGAATTTACTTTTATTTTCCGAATCCATAAGATCAATTTTATAAAAATAATTTGAATAGCAATTACACCTATAATTCCATATAAAAAAAGTGAACCAATAATTCCAATATCAGAAGGATAAAACCGACCGTAATAAAATTGTGGATTTCCATCCCAATGGTTGCTCCAGTTTCCATTGCCAAAAACAATTGTAATTGGTTTTCGCAACCAGAATAAACCAGTTATAATTACTTGTTTTATTCTGGAATCTGCAGAAGCTTCTCCTACTTGTTCACCTTGAATTACCTCGAACGCATTTGTATACATATCTTTCAATCGTGAAATAATATCTGGGCGTATTAAATAGATTAACAAAAAAGTGCCTGCTAATGTTAATGTTAATGATACAAAATAGAAAAACTTTTTTTTTGACGAAAGATTAAAATAAAAATATAAACCAGATGTCCCCAACAACGAAAGCGTTAAAGCTCGTTTTTGGAACACAAGAAAAATATAGCCGAAAAAACATATTGAATATAATAGATATTTCCATTTATTAGTTTTAAAAAAAGTAAACAAGTAATATAGAAAAGCGAGTGCTAAGAAAGCAATATCAAATGTGAAAGTACAACCTCCCTTTGTGGTATTACATGTGACAAATGCGGCTTCTTTAAAATGCTCGGGATTAAATAAAATAAGAGAAAGAATATATATAGATAGTTGAATCCAAGCAATATTCAACATCACATCACGAATCAAATGAAGAGAAATATTTCTCATTTTCAATTGATAAAAAAGAAATACTCCAGCAATTATAAAAAGCCAGGAGCGTTCAGTTGCGATTCCATAAAGAAGTGGTTGATGCCAAAAAATAAATGACATAATACCTGAATATAAAGGCATCAGAAAAGCAAATCCGATTGAAATTTTTTCAAACGCATTAAATTTTTTTCCGCCAGAAATTTTATCAAAAATGTAAAAAAAGATAAAAAAAATAAAAAATCCCTCTAATACTGTTTCATAATAAATTACAGTAAATATTAATGGTGAGCGGCCCAATGATTGAAATATAGCAATAAGAAGAAACCCTAACCACCATTTTTTAAAGGCAATGTTTTTTTTAAATTTTGGCAAAATCAATTCAGAATAATTATTCTGATTCAATGATATTTCGTTTGATGTACTCAAGATCTGAATTGATTAATTTAAAATTTATCGGGAGGTGAAAATCTATAATTTTTCCAAATGTTTATATCAATCGTTTTTTTGCTGAATCAAAAAACAATTTCTGAAACCGAATAAAACGCGAGTTATCATTTTTGCTTCTTCGAAATCATTTTTTATAAATGCTTTTATTGCATTCAGCAGCAGTCGCAACCATGCAACCGGTAACAGCGTAAAATAATGTTGTGTATAAAACAAAAGCAGATTTCTGCTTTTCAAACAGGTGTTAAACGGACTTCTTGTTTTATTCATTTTTTTTCCTGTGGCATTTCCTTGTTTATGAAATACCCGGCTTTCAAAACAAAAACGGCTTTCAAATCCTTTTCGCATTGCTCTAACCGACCAATCGAGTTCTTCAAAATAAAGAAAATATTTTTCATTCATTAATCCCACTTCATTTAAAAAATTTGTATCAAAGAAAATGGATGCACCATAAGGATAGTTAATCTTCACTTCAGCATGATCATATTGACCATTATCTTTTTCTTTATGCCCTTTATGATACTGCCTTGATGTGAATGGATTAAAAATGCCGCCAATTGTTTGAATTGTATTTTGGTTATTATAAAAAAGCACTTTGCTTCCGATTAAACCCGGCTGTTGATTTTCGGATTTTATTAATTCGGAAAACCTGATTAACGCATTCAATGAGTCACTTTCTAATACAGTATCATTATTCAATAACCAGAAATAAGCAGCATTTAATTTTTGCGCAAGTAATATGCCTTGGTTGTTTGCTGCTGCGAATCCTTTATTTGTTTCATTAAAAATTAAAAACAAAACCGGGTGTTCGGTAGGTTCATTACTCAGGTGATCTGATGTTTGTTGTGTATTGAAATATTTATTTATTAAATCAGTTCGGTTTGATGTTGCAATATCCACTAACGCCTGAACCTCTTTGAACCGGGCACTTATTTTTTTTATTCGGATTAAATAATCTTCAAAATTTTCAAGCGAAGATCCATTATCAATTAAATACACATTGAAATCATTGGAGGATAATGAGTACAAACTTTGCAGGCATTCGATAGTATCTGTAGTGCCATTGTAATTTACGATGATAATTCCTGTGGTAGCCATTGATTCAATTTGCAGTTATTGAATTTGTACTGCCCTAATATCAAGACTGATTTTTATTGAACTGATTTTCATGCTGAGGCAGATTTTTCAGGCACAATTGTTTTTGCTTCTTTCCAGATTGTTAAATCTGTATTCAGTATTTTTTCCAGATTGTTAATACTGTCAGAAAAATAATTCTGATACAAATAAATTCTGAATTCGTTTGACAATGGCACAATTTCGACCCGTTTCTGATTCCACCTTAAAATGGCTCGGCGCAATTGCTTTCGCCATTCTTTGTTCGGAACAATTAATGACAGGAGATTATTTACCGGTCCTTTTTTTACAAATTTTGTCAGTGATAAATATTTGGCTTCGGTGGCTTCGTTGGCAATAATATTTGTTTTTAAATCCACATCACTCACACCAATAAAGCCGCATATTTTTTTCACTACCTCCGGCAGGTTTTCTTTAAACTCGTTTTCGTAGTTAATGATCAGAAAATTTTTTTTGTCGTAAAATTTAAAGTAGCGTTCGAGCTGCTGGTCGTAATAACCACGGCTGATGTAACTGAAGTGATTCCAGTCTTTTTTAGAGCCGCTGAGTTTTCGATTTTGTTCATTGGCAATGGCTTCTTCAAAACTTAATTTTTCAAAACCTTTTTTTACACTCATCAGGTATTGCGAATAAGCCCTGTCAATGGGATTGCGAAGCATAACAATGAATTTCATTTCAGTGCCAAGGTCTTTATAAATCCGCTCGGGTATGTAATCAAAAAATAAATAATCGGGGTCAAATTCACCAATGGCTTTGCGGGGTGTATCGTATGAAAAAAAGCCTGAATAAAAACCGAGTCCAAGTTTGTATTCTTCATCGCGGTAAAAATATTTTGTTTCCTTGCGCGGGTGACTAACTGTAATTTCAGGATGATTTTTAAGTATGTGATACAAAGTGGTGGTGCCGGTTTTCTGGGCACCAATACAAATAAAATTCGGAAGTATTACTGGTTCTTTAGGGGTCATTAATCTTGCTTTAAAAATCCTTTTCGGCGCAATGAAAAAACATGTTTGGCATCAAATGTATAAAAGCCAAAGTAACGCTTAACAAGCAGGTAGGGTATGACATTATACATAGTTATCCCTATTACATTTACAATTGCAGCACCTATAATACCATATTGCGGAATTATAACTGCATTGAGCATTACAGTGAACAGGGTGGTAAAGATGACAATGTTGCGATTGATATTTTGTTTGCCGGTCATCATGAGCAAATTACCCACCGGCCCCGTGGCTGCATTTATAAACTGACCAATGGTTAAAATTTCTAAAACAATTGTACCGGCCAAAAAATCATCACCAAAAATTCCCATGA